>NZ_QWFB01000068.1:0-943 GCF_003576205.1 Achromobacter sp. K91
GGAGATGTGTATAAGAGACAGGTTCCTTCAGATTCCCTCGGGCGCATCGAGGTTGCCCGCCACTCAGGCGCCCGCGCCGACGAGCTACTTGAATCTTGGATTGGGGCGCTGCTAGAGCCGTGGGCAGGGACGATGCTTGTGTTGCCCGTCATTCTCGGCCGCGCGGGCGGCCGAGAATGACATACGTGATTTCTTGAATTTCGATTGTGTTCGCTTGCGCGGATGCGGTGACTGATTTGCTATTGATCCCCAGCACACGGGGGAGTGGGCGGTGATGGGTGGCGCGCGGCGAATGGCCGCTTGCGCATGCAGACCTGGACGCGCGCCACCCATCCGGCACCTGCGTTGAAATGACGATTGCTGGCCGACCCGTGCGCTTCGCCATCAACCCGAACACAGCACCCACCATATTCAAACCTGGTTCTCGCCAACCGCACGCGTCATCACGAGAACGCCCCCGTCACCCGCGCGCAGCGCCATCGCGCGACGCAAGATACAGCGTAAGCCCCAAGAGGCCGCCCGCGCGGCCGGCCTGGGGCGGGCCCCGCAAAACACGCCACCACCCCCACCGACCGTGGCCAGAACGCCAAGCACACCGCCCGCCCCAGCGCCCGTGGAGATTCAAGCAGCCGAGCCAGTCGCGGCGTGGGCTCGCGATGCGCGGGGCGTCGATAAGCCCGAGTGAATCTGAAGGAGTCACCGAAGGCGAGGACGAAGATGACGAAGGGGAAGTCCGGAGCGAAGGCTTCGGAACGCAATCGCAGCCCCGCGCATCGCGAGCCCACGACGCGACTGGCGTCTAAAGAACCCCACGACGAGCATCCTGAGAACCAACGGCCAAACGCTCACCACGCGGCAACGTCACCGCCCAGAACGCCAGCGCCGCAACACTGATACCCGCCCCCAGCAAGCACACCCCAAGCCCTGTCTCTTATACACATCT
>NZ_QWFB01000033.1:0-196109 GCF_003576205.1 Achromobacter sp. K91
AGATGTGTATAAGAGACAGGCCCTGGCCGACCTGGAGCAATGATGCAGAGCACCTATCTCACCCATGCCCGCGTGGTACTGCAGGACCGCATCCTGGAGGACAGCGCCGTGCTGATCGACGATGGCCGCATCGTCGCCATCGAACCTGCCGGCGCGCGCGCGGACCGCGAGATCGATCTCCGTGGCCAGACCTTGCTGCCTGGTTTGATCGACCTGCATTGCGATGCCATCGAAAAGGAAGCCGAGCCGCGTTCGCGCGTGTTGTTTCCGCTGGATTTTGCCGTGGCCCAGGTGGACCGCCGCAATGCCGCGGCCGGCATCACCACGCCGTATCACGCGCTGTCCTTCGCCAATAGCGAGTGGGGCGTGCGCAACAACCAGACGGCGGCGGAAGTGGTGCGCACGGTGCGCGCCTTCGGCCAGCACAGCCTGGTCGACAACCGCGTCCACTGCCGCTACGAAGTCACCGACGCGTCCTCGGTGGACGTGCTGCGCGCGCTGATGGACGAGGGCGCGGTGGACCTGCTGTCGGTGATGGACCATTCTCCGGGGCAGGGCCAGTTCAAGACGCTGGAGTCCTATCTGCAGTACATGATGGGCAACCATGCCATGAGCCGCGAGCAGGCCGAGGAGGCCGCGCAGGCCAAGACGCGCGCCAAGGATGGCGCGGTGGCGCGGGTGGAGGCGCTGCTGTCGCATGCGCAGGGACTGGGTATCCCCACCGCCAGCCACGACGACGATTCGATCCAGCGCATCGCCACCATGCGCAACCTGGGCGTGGCCATGAGCGAATTCCCGATCACCCTGGATACCGCGCGCGCCGCGGTGTCCTGCGGACTGCCCACCATCCTGGGCGCGCCCAACGTGCTGCGCGGCCAGAGCCAGAGCGGTTCCATGCGCGCCATCGATGCCATCCGCGCGGGCGTGGCGAGCTGCCTGTGTTCGGACTACCAGCCGTCGGCGTTGATCGCTGCCGCCTACACGGTGGCGGCTCAGACCGACCTGACGCTGCCACAGGCGGTCGCGCTGGTGACGCTGAATCCGGCGCAGGCTTGCGGCCTGTCCGACCGCGGGCGCATCGCGCCGGGGCTGCGCGCGGACCTGGTGGCGGTGGCGCAAGTGGGCACGCAGCCGCTGATCAGCCATACCTGGTCGGCGGGGCGGCTGGTATTCTCGGCGCACTATCCGCCCGTGCGCGCCAGCGAGCAGCGGGCGTCCGAAAAGCAGGCCGTGGCGGCCTGAACCGGTTCCTGGAGAGAGATGTGTTGCATCCCATCGTGACAGCCGTGGCCTGCAGCCCGACGCACGGGTTCAGCAAGCCGGTGGTGCCGGCCATCATGTTGCTGAAAGGGCTGGGCGTGGAAGGCGACGCCCACATGGGCGTTACGGTCAAGCACCGCTCCCGCGTCAAGGCGGATCCCGCCCAGCCCAATCTGCGGCAGGTCCACCTGATCCACGGCGAGCTGCACGACGAGCTGCAGCTTGCCGGTTTCAACGTGGCCGAAGGCACCATGGGCGAGAACATCACCACCCGCGGCATCGACCTGCTGGGCCTGCCGCGCGGGGCGCGCCTGCATATCGGCGCGGATGCGGTGGTCGAGATCACCGGTCTGCGCAATCCCTGCTCCCAGCTCGACAACTACCAGCAGGGCCTGACCGCCGCTGTGCTGGGCCGCCATCCGGACGGCAGCCTGATGCGCCGCGCCGGCATCATGGGCATCGTGATCGAAGGCGGCACGGTGAGCGCCGGCGATCCCATCCTCGTGGCGCTGCCCGACCTGCCGCACCTGCCGCTGGAGCGTGTCTGAACGCCGTCCGCGCAAGGCCGGCCTGTCGCAAAAACATCGCCGATATGCGCAGCCGGGAGGCCGTGCATCTGGTTAAATGACGGGAAAGGCGCGGCCGCGATTTCCGCGGCGCGCCGGCCCTTTTTCCGGAGTTTGCGATGGCACGATTCAATTTCACCCAGGATCCCGAGGAACCCGATCTGTGGGCCGCGGAGAACGTCGCCGCCGGCAAGGGCCGTCCGCCCATCCACGTGATGATCCAGACTGACGGCGAAGAACCCGACAGCAGCGCGTCCAAGGTGGTCAAGGCCATCATCGACGACCTCGATGACCAGATCCTGGCCGCGGCCGAATTCCTGCTGGAAAACTACTCCTACGAGCACTACAAGAAGCTCGGCCTGGACGACAACCAGCTGCTGCAGGAAGAAACCCCCGAAGCCATGGCCCAGCATGCCGTGCTGCGCGCGCTGTGGCTGTTCGACGAAGACGGCGACGGCTATGAACTGTGGTTCACGCTGCCCTGGGATCCGGTGCACACCTACGACGTGGAATTCGAGGACGGCGCGCCCGTCTCGTGCTCGGTCAACGACTAGGGCGTACAGCGCCTAGGGCCGGTCCAGCTCGAACTTCGTCGCCTGGCTCTGGCCCAGCGAATCGTCGTAGCGGTACAGCATCTTCAGGGTCTTGCCCTTGCGGACCGTGTTGGCGGCGGTGTTCTCCAGCACCACGTCGATCTCGCGGCCGACGAATTCGGTGCAGTCGGTATCGGCGCGGGCGCCATCGGGGATGTCCGCGTTCCTGACCTTCAAGCGAAATATCAGTTGCGTCAGTTCCGTACCGTCGGTGCGGTACTGGCGCATCACCACGGGCAGGTTGGCCACGGTGCCGCCCAGCTCGCAGGAAATGCGGGTCCAGGCGTGGGAGGCGGGCGCGGCGGACATCAGGGCCGCGGCTGCCAGGGCGCAGCGCAGGCTAAGGCGTTTCATGGCATGAGGACTGAGCGTGGCGCCCATGCGCGCCGCGCCGGGATGGGAAGCGAAGGGCTTATATGTTGCTCCCCGCCATGGCGCCGGTCAAGCTGGCGCTAGCCATGAAAAAAACGGGCCATGCGGCCCGTTTTTCATTGCCCGCTGCGTCAGGCGTTCTGGCGTGCGGCCTGGCCCGCGGGGGCTTCCTCGGCCGCGGCGGACTCGGTATCGGCCGTGTCTTCGCGATTGCCTTCCAGCTTGGAGATCACGGCGGTGGCCAGGCTGTTGCCGACCACGTTGGTGGCGGTGCGGCCCATGTCGAAGAACTGGTCGATGCCCATGATCAGCAGCAGGCCCGCTTCCGGCAGATGGAACATCGGCAGGGTCGCGGCCACCACCACGAGCGAGGCGCGCGCCACGCCGGCCATGCCTTTGCTGGTCACCATCAGCACCAGCAGCAGGGTCAGCTGCTGCGTAAAGCTCATCTGGATGTTGTAGGCCTGGGCGATGAACAGTACCGCGAAGGACTGGTACATCATCGAGCCGTCCAGGTTGAAGGAGTAGCCCAGCGGCAGCACGAAGCCCGAGATGCGCTTGGGCACGCCGAAACGCGTCAGCGCCTCGATGGTCTTGGGGTAGGCCGATTCGCTGCTGGCCGTGGAAAACGCCAGCAGCGTGGGCTCTTTGATCAAACCGCCCAGTCGGAAGGTCGACTTGCCCAGGAACAGATAGCCCACGGCGAACAGAATGGCCCACAGCAGCGCCAGGCCCAGGTAGAACTCGCCTATCAGCTTGCCGTAGCTCACCAGCACGCCCAGGCCCTCGGTGGTGATGGCGGCGGCCATGGCGGCGAACACGCCCAGGGGCGCAAAGCGCATCACGTAGTCCGTCACCCGGAACATGATCTTGGCCAGCTCGTCGATCAGGTTGTAGATGGTGTTGTGGCCCTTGCCGCGGATGAAGGACAGGGCGGCGCCGAAGAACAGCGAGAACACCAGGATCTGCAGGATCTCATTGTTGGCCATGGCCTCGGCGATGCTGCGCGGGAATACGTGCGTGATGAAGGCCTTGAGCGTGAAGTCGCCCGTCTTCAGGCCTGAGGTCAGGTTCGCGTCCGGCAGCGCCAGGTTCATGTGCGCGCCGGGCTGGAAGATGTTGACCAGCGCCAGGCCCAGCAGCAGCGACAGGGCCGAGGCGGCGATGAACCAGACCATGGCGCGCATGCCGATGCGGCCCACGGCGCTGGCGTCGCTCATGCTGGCCAGGCCGGTCACCAGGGTGGCGAAGACCAGCGGCGCGATGATCATCTTGATCATGCGCAGGAAGATGTCGGTGACGAGACTGAAGTACGAGGCGATCTGCAAGGCCTCTTTCTCGTTCTGCGCGTAGTTGTGGCAGAAATAGCCCACCACGATGCCCAGCACCATGGCGATGCCGATGTAACGCGTCAGCTTCTTAGTGTTCATGATCAAAACGGAAAACAGGGATCGTTTGCCTGGCCCGGCAGGGCGGGCGCGCCGGCAAGAGGCGGGCAGGAGGATCCGGAGAGGGAATGCCAGGGTAGGCCGAGAGGCCCGGGTTTACCCTTGGGGCGCGATCTTAACGCCGCGCACCTGACACGTAGTTGTCAGATCGGGGACGGATAAGGCGGCTTACCCGGGAGCGGCTTCGGGACCGGCGATGCCGAAGTTGTATCAATTTGGAACTGCTGCGCTATCGCTCGCGCTCATGCCAGAATGGGCCGATCCCGGCGTGCGCGGCAGCGGCGCAGGGCAACACGAACAACAGGCCCCTGCGCGGGGCCGCACAAGGAGACCAGGCAATGCCGAAACGCGAATTGTCCGTGCTGGCGTCCGGATACACCTATCTGGAGGGGCTGCGCTGGCACGAAAACCGCTTGTGGGCGTCGGACTTCTATACCGAGCAGGTCATCGCCGTGGACCTGGATGGCAAGGTCGAGCAGATCTGCAAGGTGCCGCAGCAGCCGTCCGGGCTGGGCTGGCTGCCGGACGGCTGCCTGCTGATCGCGTCCATGAAGGACCGCAAGCTCTTGCGGCGCGAGACGGACGGCACGCTGGCCGTGCACGCCGACCTGTCGGCGTACACCGGAGGCCCGGTCAACGACATGGTGGTGGATGCGCAGGGTCGGGCCTATGTGGGCAATTTCGGTTTCGACCTGATGGCGGGCGAGCCGGTCCGCAATACCGGCATCGTGCGCGTCGATCCCGACGGCTCGGCGCGCCAGGTGGCCGACGGACTGTGCTTTCCCAACGGTTCGTTCATCACGCCGGACGGCAAGACCATGATCGTCAACGAAACCTTCGGCAACCGCATTTCCGAGTTCGACATCCTGGCCGATGGCGGGCTGGGGCCGCGCCGCGACTGGGCCGATTTCGGCCCCTTGCCGGCCAGCGACGACCTGGGCGTGTTGATCGCCGCCTCCGCCATCGGACCGGACGGCGGCGCGCTGGACGCGGAAGGGGCCTTGTGGGTGGCTGACGCCATCGGCAAGCGCATCGTGCGCGTGGCGCGCGGCGGCCAGATCCTGGAGCAGATCGACACCGGCGAATTCGGCATCTTCGCCGCCGCCCTGGGCGGGCCGGACGGCCGGACCCTGTTCATGGCGGCCGCGCCCGACTTCATCGAGGCCAACCGCCGGGCCAGGCACGAAGGCTGCATCCTGATGACCCGGGTGGACGTGCCGCACGCCGGTCGGCCGTAGGCGCTGCGGTTTCTGACGCGGCGCAAGCCGCCGCGCCATCGGTCCTTCGGGGGAGCCGAAGGCTGGCCTGAGCCTTTCGTGCTCATCTGAATGGACCGGATACGGGCGGTTGCAAGACCTTTCGTCGAATCCCCCGTAAAATCACCCCATTCAGCAAGTCTTCAATCATCTTTCAATAGACAGTACCTAAGGAGGACCACTCATGGCCCTAGTCTCCATGCGCCAGTTGCTCGACCACGCCGCCGAGCACGGCTACGGCATTCCCGCTTTCAACGTCAACAACCTGGAGCAGGTCCAGGCCATCATGGAAGCCGCTGCGGAGACCGACAGCCCGGTGATCATGCAGGCCTCGGCCGGCGCGCGCAAGTACGCGGGCGAAGGCTTCCTGAAGTACCTGATCCAGGCCGCCGTGGAAACCTATCCCCACATCCCCGTGGTCATGCACCAGGATCACGGCCAGTCGCCCAAGATCTGCCAAGGCGCCATCGACCTGGGCTTCTCCAGCGTCATGATGGACGGCTCGCTCAAGGAAGACGGCAAGACCATCGCCGACTACGACTACAACGTCGAAGTGACCAAGAAGGTCGTGGACACCGCCCACAAGCTGGGCGTGACGGTCGAAGGCGAACTGGGCTGCCTGGGTTCCCTGGAAACCATGGAAGGCGACAAGGAAGACGGCCACGGCGCCGACGGCAAGCTGACCATGGATCAGCTGCTGACCGACCCGGAACAAGCCGCCGACTTCGTGCGCCGCACGCAGCTGGACGCCCTGGCCATCGCCATCGGCACCAGCCATGGCGCCTACAAGTTCACGCGCAAGCCCACCGGCGACATCCTGTCGATCTCCCGCATCAAGGAAATCCACGCGCGCCTGCCCAACACCCACCTGGTGATGCACGGCAGCTCCAGCGTGCCGCAGGAACTGCTGGCCGAGATCCGCGAATTCGGCGGCAACATGAAGGAAACCTACGGCGTGCCCGTCGAGGAAATCCAGGAAGCCATCAAGTACGGCGTGCGCAAGATCAATATCGACACCGATATCCGTCTGGCCATGACCGGCGCGATCCGCCGCTTCTTCGCTGAAAACCCGGAAAAGTTCGACCCGCGCGAATACCTGAAGCCGGCCCGCGCCGCCGCCAAGGCGATCTGTGTGGCTCGCTACACCGAATTCGGCACCGCCGGCAACGCCAGCAAGATCAAGGCCCTGCCGCTGACCGAAATCGCCGCGCAATACGCGTCGGGCAAGCTGGCTCAAGTGGTGCAGTAAGCATCTGCCGCAGGCGCATGACGCCAAAAGGCGTCTGGCGCCAAAGCGAAAAAAGGGCGGTCCACCCAGGTGGACCGCCCTTTTTTTGTCTGCGCCGCCGCTAGGGCGCCGGCGAGTTGCGGGGAAAGTGCGGCACGGTACGGTCCACGTGGTGCCAGGACGGGGCCGACTCGGTCCAGAGGGTGGCGCGGGCGCGGAAGGCTTCCGGATCGTCCAGCGAACCGGCCCGCACGATGTCATAGCCCATGCCCGCCGAATTGCCGAACAGCGGAGTGCCGCAGTCCGCACAGAAGCTGCGCATCACGGTATGGCCGGATTCGCCGCGGTAGCGGTGCTCCTTGGGGGTGCCGCGCAACAGCGTGATGGAGCCGGTGGGGAATATCAATGCATGGGCCGGGGCGCCGCCGCTGGAATACTGGCAGTCCCGGCAGTGACAGGTTGCCGCCATGATCGGTTCATCGGTGATGGCGTAGCGGACAGCGCCGCACTGGCAACCGCCGGTCAGGTGTACCTGCGCGTCGGCGTGGGCGCTGCGTTTTAGGGAAGCATCCTGCATACGGCTTTGTCTCCGGCTTGGGGTCAGCGCCGTGACGCGAGAGGCGGCCGGCGCGCATCATAGGGGAGGCAAGAGCCTAACCCGGCCGCCGGGCGGCGTCGAGGGGAGGGCCGGCAAAACCTGCCCATTTGCAGTAACCTATGCGCTTCGCAGGACCCGCGCGCGCCGCGCCGGCCTTGCCCGCAGTTCCCGGATTCCGTTCTACTTCCCGCCCTGGCGCTTGCCCGAGGCGGGAATCTTCATTATTGCCATAGGCCATTCCCGTGACTTCTGCTTTGCATCAATCCAGCATCAAGTCCTTGCCGCTGCTGGGCCGCGGTAAGGTGCGCGACATGTACGCGGTGGGCGACGACAAGTTGCTGATCGTCGCATCGGATCGCATCTCCGCGTTTGACGTGATTCTTGACGACCCCATCCCAGGCAAGGGACAGGTGCTGACCGAACTGACCGAGTTCTGGCTGCAGAAGCTGGCCCACATCCTGCCGAACCACTCCACCGGCATCAAGCCCGAAGACGTGGTCGCGCCGGACGAAGTCGACCAGGTGCGCGGCCGCGCCGTGGTGGTCAAGCGCTTGAAGCCCATCCTGGTGGAAGCGGTCGCCCGCGGCTACCTGATCGGCTCGGGCTGGAAGGACTACCAGGCCACCGGCGCCGTCTGCGGCATCAAGCTGCCCGCCGGCCTGCAACAGGCAAGCCAGCTGCCCGAACCGATCTTCACGCCCGCCGCCAAGGCCGAGTTCGGCATGCACGACGAGAACGTGGACTTTGCCCACGTGGTCAAGGAAGTCGGCCAGGAAATGGCCGAGCGCATCCGCGACGTGACCCTCAAACTGTATGCCGAAGCCGCCAAGTTCGCGGCCACCAAGGGCATCATCATCGCCGACACCAAGTTCGAATTCGGGCTGGACGACGACGGCACGCTGTATCTGATGGACGAAGTGTTGACGCCGGATTCCTCGCGCTTCTGGCCTGCCGACGGCTACCGCGTGGGCATCAGCCCCCCGTCGTTCGACAAGCAATTCGTGCGTGACTGGCTGGAAACCCAGACCTGGGACAAGACCCCGCCCGCGCCGCGCCTGCCGCAGGACGTGCTGGAAAAGACCGCCGCCAAGTACCGCGAAGCCTTGGACCGCCTGGTCGCCTGAACGCTGTCGGGTAAGGAAAGCCCGCTCCCAAGGCGTCTGGATGAAGAAAATCCGGATCGCATTTCGGTTTTGTGGGGCGGGGTTCTTGAGTCGCCAGCGTCCGGGCTGCGGGATTCCGATGCTCGCCCCGGTGGGGCTGCGCTTCGGATCCCTCCGCCCGGCCGCCGGCTCACGGCATCTGCCCCTGAACGGGGTCCAAAACCAACGCATTAGGCGACTGTAGCCGAGGCGGCCCGGAGCCATCCGAAGCGCAGCCCCATTGGGGCGAGCATCGGAATGGCGCAGGGCAGCCTCGGCGGCTAAAGAACTCCGACATCCGCAAGCTCGAGGCCCTGCCGCTTCGGTGTTGTGAGGCGGGGTTCTTGAGTCGCCGGCGTCCGGGCTGCGGGATTCCGATGCTCGCCCCAGTGGGGCTGCGCTTCGGATCCCTCCGCCCGGCCGCCGGCTCACGGCATCTGCCCCTGAACGGGGTCCAAAACCAACGCATTAGGCGACTGTAGCCGAGGCGGCCCGGAGCCATCCGAAGCGCAGCCCCATTGGGGCGAGCATCGGAATGGCGCAGGGCAGCCTCGGCGGCTAAAGAACTCCGACATCCGCAAGCTCGAGGCCCTGCCGCTTCGGTGTTGTGAGGCGGGGTTCTTGAGTCGCCGGCGTCCGGGCTGCGGGATTCCGATGCTCGCCCCAGTGGGGCTGCGCTTCGGATCCCTCCACCCGGACACCGGCTTACAGCATCTACCTATGAACGGGGTCTGAGGCCAACGCATTAGGCGATTGCCAGCCGAGGACCCCGAAGCCATCCGAAGCGCAGCCCCACCGGGGCGAGCATCGGAATGGCGCAGGGCAGCCTCGGCGGCTAAAGAACCCTGACGCCCGCAAGCTCGAAGCCCTACCGCTTCGCCCCCAGCAAGTTGGATTTACGTCCAACTTACCGCGGCCGGTCCAGATGGAGCGGTTTTTTCGACCCGAAAAGCGCTTGCCCTGCAAGTGTTATCAGGGCTTTCGATAGGATTTATTGCGAATTGTGACGTTATAATTCCCGGCTGCTTGCATGGGGACGTTCCCCAGAAAGGAGCTCCCAGCATGGTAATGATGTTGCCTTTCCTGACTGGCCTGATCGCGGTGTGGTTCGGCATGCTAGGCAGGCGCCGCCCCTGCGTGACCTTCTGGCTGCTGACGCTGGCGCTGTTCGCCGGCTGGTGCCAGTACCACATGACCAGCCCTCTGGCCTTGTCGTTCTGAGGGCGGGGCAATGATCTTCTCCCGCAATCCCGCGCGCGGCTCGCGCGTCCTCAATGGCCTGGCGCTGCTGGGCGTCACCAGCGCCCTGGGCATGGCCTTCTTCTGGCAGATCGCCTACGACGAGCTGCCTTGTCCGCTGTGCCTGTTGCAGCGCGTGGCGCTGCTGCTTGCGGGCGTGGGCTTCTTGCTGAACATGCGGTTGGGGCCTTCGCCCATGCACTATGCGATGAGCATCGCGGCCGCATTGGGCGGCATGCTGGCCGCCGGCCGGCAAGTGCTGCTGCACATCGCGCCGGGCGATCCGGGCTACGGCTCGCCCTTCCTGGGCCTGCACTTCTACACCTGGGCGTTCATCGCCTTTGCCGCCATCATCGTGTTCTGCGCCGTGATGCTGGCTGTCGACCGCAAATGGGGCGACAACATGCTGCGCAAGCCGGTGTCGGTGCTGGGCGTGCTGGTCATGGCCCTGTTTTTCCTGGTGGCGCTGGCCAATGTGGGCAGCACCACGCTGGAGTGCGGTTTCGGGCCTTGTCCGGACAACCCCGCCAGCTACCAATGGCTGGATTCCGCCTCCGCGACATAGCCCTTGCCGGCGCCGGGTAAAATACCGGGTTTCGCGGCATCCGTCCGCGGTCCTTTGACTTTCCGCGGCCCTGCGCCGCGGTCTCAACTCTACGACACCGGTTATGACAGCCAAGACTTCCGCAGCGGCAGAGGCCACCCCCGTGGTGGGCGTGATTATGGGTTCTTCCAGCGATTGGGAGGTCATGAAGCACGCGGTCACGATGCTGGAGGATTTTGGCGTTCCCCATGAGGCGCGCGTGATCTCCGCGCACCGCATGCCGCAGGACATGGCCGAGTACGGCGCGGCGGCGCATGCCCGCGGCCTGCGCGGCATCATCGCCGGCGCCGGCGGCGCGGCGCACCTGCCGGGCATGATGGCCGCCCTGACCGAAGTGCCGGTGTTCGGCGTGCCGGTGCCGTCCAAGTACCTGCGCGGCGAGGATTCGCTGCTGTCCATCGTGCAAATGCCCAAGGGCGTGCCGGTGGCCACTTTCGCGATCGGCGAAGCCGGCGCGGCCAATGCCGCGCTGCACCTGATCGCTACCCTGGCCGGCACGGACGCGGGCTTGCACAAGAAGCTGGTGGCGTTCCGCGCCCGCCAGACGCAAGCCGCGCGCGACATGAAGGTTCCGCCCGAGGCCTGATCAGAATGACTCAATCGACTGCTTTCATGATTGCTCCCGGCGGCTGGCTGGGATTGCTGGGCGGCGGCCAACTGGGCCGCATGTTCTGCCACGCGGCCCAGAGCCTGGGCTACAAGGTCGCGGTGCTGGATCCGGCCGCCGAATGCCCGGCGGGCATGGTGGCCGACCTGCACATCCAGGCCGCCTATGACGACGAGGCCGGCCTCGAGCGCCTGGCCCAGACCTGTCAGGCCGTCACCACCGAGTTCGAGAACGTGCCCGCGGACAGCCTGCGCACGCTGGCCACGCGCTGCCGCGTCAGCCCGGCCGGAGACGCCGTGGCCATCGTGCAGGACCGCATCGCCGAAAAGACGTTCATTGCCTCGCAAGGCATTGCTGTCGCGCCGCACGCCGCGATCCGCAGCGAAGCCGACCTGCGCGCAGCGCCCCAAGGGCTGTTTCCGGGCATCCTGAAAGTCGCGCGCCTGGGTTACGACGGCAAGGGCCAGGCCCGCATCAACACGCGCGAGGAAGCGCTGGCGGCCTTCGCCGAATTCGGCGGCGTGGCCTGCGTGCTGGAAGCGCTGATGCCGCTGGACTACGAAATTTCCGTGGTGCTGGCGCGCGGCTTCGATGGCGCGAGCGTGGTGTTCCCGGTGGCGCGCAACGTGCACCGCGACGGCATCCTGGCGGTGTCGACCGCGGCGCCGGTGCAGCAGGACGCAGCCCATGCCGAAAGGCAGGCCCGCGCCACGCAGGCCGCGCAAGCCATCGCGCAGGGGTTGGGCTACCACGGCGTGCTGTGCGTGGAATTCTTCGTGCTCAAGGACGGCAGCCTGATCGTCAACGAGATCGCGCCGCGCCCGCACAACAGCGGCCACTACACCATGGATGCCTGCCTCAGCAGCCAGTTCGAGCAGCAGGCGCGCGCCATGGCCGGCCTGCCGCTGGGCGGCTCCGACCTGCTGGCGCCCGCCGTCATGCTGAACATCCTGGGCGACATCTGGTATCCGTCGGCCACCGCCACGGCGCAGCGCGAACCCGATTGGGCCGCCGCGCTGGCCGTGCCAACCGCCAAGCTGCACCTGTACGGCAAGCGCGAAGCGCGCCGTGGCCGCAAGATGGGCCACATCACGATCGTGGCGCCCACCCTGCAGCAGGCTCGCGACGACGCCGCCCGCGTGGCGGCGGCGCTGGGCATGCAGGCTCCCGAGTAAAGCGCGGATTCCATGACTTCCTTGTCCCCGTCAGCGTCCGCCACCGCCGCGGAGATCGCCCACGCCGCCCAGCGCATGCTGGACGGCGAGCTGGCCGCATTTCCCACCGAGACCGTCTACGGCCTGGGCGCGGACGCGGAAAACCCGCAAGCGGTCGCCAAGATCTACGCCGCCAAGGGCCGGCCTTCCAACCATCCCGTCATTGTGCACATCGCGCCGCAAGGCGATCTGTCGTACTGGGCGGCGGAAGTGCCGCAAGAGGCGCGCCTGCTGATCGACGCTTTCTGGCCCGGTCCGCTCACGTTGATTCTCAAGCGCGCGCCGCACATCGTCGACACGGTCAGCGGCGGCCAGGACAGCATCGGCATCCGCTGCCCCTCGCATCCGGTGGCGCAGGCGCTGCTGGAGGCTTTTGCCGCGGGCAAGCCCAACGGGCAGGGCGGCGTCGCGGCGCCATCTGCCAACAAGTTCGGCCAGGTGTCGCCGACGCGCGCCGAGCACGTGCGCAGCGAGTTCCCCGAGGAAGTCGCGGCCGGCATGCCGGTGCTGGAAGGGGGCGCCTCGGAAGTGGGCATCGAGTCCACCATCCTTGACCTGTCGCGCCTGGACCGCGGCGCCGGCCCCGTGCTGCTGCGTCCCGGCCACATCAGCGCCGCGCAGATCGAGGCCGTGCTGGGCGTGCAGGTCTTCGCGCCCGACGCCGCCGCGCCCAGGGCATCGGGCACGCTGAAGGCGCACTACGCGCCGCGCACGGCGCTGGAGCTGGCTTCCGACGCACGCCTGCGGGACGTGGTGCAGGGGCAGGGCCTGCCCGAAGGCAAGGTCGTGGTGGTCGCCTACGGCGATCGCCCCGATGCGCTTGACGGGCGGGTGCAGTGGCAGGGCGTGCCAGCCGATCCGGCGCGCTATGCGCAGGCGCTTTATGGCCTGCTGCGCGACCTGGACAAGCAGGGCTACGCCCGCATCATCGTGCAGGCGCCGCCTGCCACCGATGACTGGCACGCGGTCAACGACCGCATCGGCCGCGCCGCCGCTGCCTTCACGCTGGATACGACGGACCTGTAGGCCTTGCGCTTCAGGCCGCCAGGAACTCCCCGATCCGCTCCACCGCCTGCCGCAACGGCGGCAGGAACTCCTCCGTCAGCCGGTTCAGCGGCACCCGCGCCGCCTTGACACTGACGTTGACCGCGCCGCAGGCCTTGCCGCTGGCCGAGCGCACCGCCACGGAGATGGCGCGCACGTTCAGTTCCAGTTCCTGGTCGACGACGGCGTAGTCCTGCTCGCGGATGCGCGCGAGTTCGGCGCGCAGCTTGTCCTCGGTGACCAGCGTGAATTCCGTGTACGGCTGAAGCTCGGTCGCGGCGAAGTAGCGGGCCAGCGCGGGTTCAGGCAATTGCGCCAGCAGCACCCGGCCGATCGAGGTGCAGTACGCCGGCAGCCTGCTGCCCAGCCCCATCGAGGTCGCCAGCAGGCGGGTCACCTCGGAACGCGCCAGGTACAGCATCTCGTGGCCTTCCATGATGGCCAGCGCGCAGGTCTCGTTGATCGTGGCGCTGAGTTCTTCCAGCACCGGCTGCGCCAGCGACACAAAGGGCGTGGACGAGAAATAGGCGTAGCCCAGGCCCAGGATGCGCGGGGTCAGTACATAGAGCCTGCCGTGCTGTTCGGCGATGCCCAACAGGATCAGCGTGTGCAGGCAGCGCTGTACCACGGCGCGCGGCAAGCCGGCGCGGCGGCTCAGTTCGGCCGCGGTCTGCGGATGGCGGCGGGTGCCGAAGGCGCGGATCACATGCAGCCCGCGCGCCAGCGTCAGCATGTAATCCGGATCGCCGCGCAGCTGGTCGGGATGGTCTTCCGCTGCGAGCGGCGCGGCGTAGCCGGGCGGCGGAAGATTGGGCCGCATCAGGCTGCGCGCAATGGCGCGCCGGTGCGCGCCTGGAGGGCTGAGAGGGTCATGCCGTCGATCATATCCCGAACCAGCAGCCCGTCCGGCGTGACCTCGATGACGGCCAGGTCGGTATAGATGCGGTCCACTACGCCGGCGCCCGTCAGCGGATATGTGCAGCGTTCGACGATCTTGGGCTCGCCGCTTTTGCTGTTGTGTTCCATCATGATGTAGACGCTGCGCGCGCCCACCGCCAGGTCCATCGCGCCGCCCACGGCCGGCGCTTCCCCCGGCTTGGCCAGCGACCAGTTGGCCAGGTCGCCGTTGGCGGCGACCTGCATGCCGCCCATGACGCAGATGTCCAGGTGGCCGCCGCGCATCATCGCGAACGAATCGGCGTGATGGAAATACGCGCCGCCTTCCAGCAGGGTCACGGGCTGCTTGCCGGCGTTGATCAGGTCCAGGTTGATGTCGGCTTCGGCGGGCGGCGGACCCATGCCCAGGATGCCGTTTTCGCTGTGCAGCACGATCTCGCGGCCGGCCGGCAGATGCGCGGCCACCAGCACAGGCATGCCGATGCCCAGATTGACATAGCTGCCGTCGGGTATGTCCTGGGCCAGGCGGCGCGCCATGGCCTCTCGGGTCAAGGGTTGGAACATGCGGACTCCTTGGGATTCGGCCAGCCCTAGCTGGAAAAGGCGGCGTTGGCCACCTGGGTGACGCGCGTGACGAAGATGCCCGGCGTCACCACGGCTTCGGGCGAGAGTTCGCCCAAGGCGACCTTGGCGCGCACCTGCACGATGGCGGTCCTGGCCGCCATGCACATGACGGGACCGAAGTTGCGCGCGCTTTTGTTGTAGGTGAGGTTGCCCCAGCGATCAGCCAGGTCGGCCTTCACCAGCGCGAAGTCGCCATGCAAGGGATGTTCGAAGACGTGGCCGCGGCCGTTGATCATGCGGGTTTCCTTCCCGCGCGCCAGTTCGGTGCCATAGGCCGTGGGCGTGTAGAACCCGCCGAGGCCCGCGCCGGCCGCCCGCAGGCGTTCGGCGATGGTGCCTTGCGGCACGCATTCCAGTTCGATGCGGCCCTGGCGGTAGAACTCGTCGAAGACCCAGGAGTGCGACGCCTTGGGAAACGAGCAGATCACCTTGCGCACGCGCCCGGCCTTGATCAACGCCGCCAGGCCGGTTTCGTGGTTGCCGGCGTTGTTGCTGACCACGGTGAGCTCGCGCGCGCCCTGCGCGATCAGCGCGTGGATCAGCTCGGTGGGCATGCCGGCGCCGCCGAAACCGCTGATCAGCACGGTGGCGCCGTCGTGCACGTCCGCAACGGCGGTCTCGGGAGTGTCGTAGAACTTGTCGATCATGCGGGGCTCCTGCGCTTTCAGTCCACGGTGATACGCGCCTGCTTGATGATCCCGGCGTAGCGCGTCGAGTCCGTCTTCATCAGGTCGGCGAATTGCGCGGTGGTGCCGCTGACCGGCAGGAAGCCCGCGTCCAGGAATTTCTGCCTGACGTCGGGCTCCTTGACGATCTCGCTGATCTCGCGCGCCATGCGGTCGATGACCGGCGTGGGCGTGCCGGCCGGCGCCATCAGGCCCGCCCACGAACCGGTGACGAAGCCGGGCAGGCCGGCTTCTTCCATGGTCGGGATCGAGGGCTCGGTCGGCCAGCGCTGCTTGCCGGTGAACGCCAGCGCCTTCAGCCGGTTCTGCTTGACGTACTGCATGGGCACGAGGATCGGATCGAAGACCATGGACACGCGGCCGCCCAGCAGGTCCGCCAGGATGGGGGCGCTGCCTTTGTAGGCCACGTGCGTCATGGTGATCTTGCTTTGCAGCGCGAAGTCCGCGCCGGTCAGGTGCGCGCTGGAACCGTTGCCGCTGGAGGCATAGGTGAGCTTGTCCGGATTCTTGCGGGCATAGTCGACCAGTTCGGCCACCGTCTTCACGGGAATGTCTTCGGCCACGAACAGGAACAGGGGCAGGTCCGCCATCTGCACCACGGGCGTCAGGTCGGCGGGCTTGTAGCCCAGTTTGTATAGATGGAAATTGATGATGTAGGCGGGCAGGATGGAAAGAAAGGTGTAGCCGTCCGGCTCCGCCTTCGCGGCGATGGCGGCCCCCACGCTGCTGTTGGCGCCGGGGCGGTTCTCGATGATGATGGTCTGCTTCAGGCGCGGGCCGAGCTTGTCCATCACGATGCGCGTGACGATATCGGTCGAGCCACCCGGCGTGTACGGCACGATGACTTTGATCGGCTTGCTGGGCCAGTCGTCTGCGGCGTGAACGCCAGCGCCGGCGGCCAGGCCGGCGGCCGCCAGGGCCGTGCCCAGCAGGGATTTGAGGGTGCTGCGGCGGGACTGCAAGTGGCTTGCATGGGTCATGGGTTGGGTCTCCTCCATGAATCGGCCGCTCGCGTAGTCGCGGCCGTTATTTTTTGAGAGATCGCGGCGCCGGCAGCGGCGGGCCCGGGACGCGAAAAAAGTATGGCACCAAGGCAAGCGGCCATCGCGGTCTGGCGGGCGGATAAAGTTCGTTCACCGGACAGGTCTGCAACCTTCAGGAATCGCGCCCCGTCCTCCGGGTTTCCACTAGGCGCCTTCGCGTTGTTCACGCCGTGGACATGGCTTAATCTGGCGGCCGGCCCAGTAAGGCAGGGCTCGGTTTCAACCGCAGTCGGCTTACAAGCCGGCGCGGCATCCATACTCAGGAGAAGTGATCATGAAGCGGTCCATCTTGTTTGCAGCCGGCGCCTTGGCCCTGGCTTGCGCATCCCAGGCGGCGGTGGCGGGGCCCACCCTCGATGCCGTGAAGAAAAAAGGATTCGTGCAGTGCGGCCTGACCGACGGCGTATCCGGCTTTTCGGCGACCAACAGCAAGGGCGAATGGGAAGGCATGGACGTGGACATCTGCCGCGCGGTCGCGGCGGCGGTGTTCGGTGATCCGACCAAATTCAAGGGCACGCCGCTGTCCACCCAGCAACGCTTCACGGCGCTGCAATCGGGCGAGGTGGACGTGCTGCTGCGCACCGTCACGCTGACGCAGACCCGCGACACGTCGCTGGGCCTGGCGGCCGTGGCGGCCAGCTTCTACGACGGCCAGGGCATCCTGGTGAGCAAGAAGCTGGGCGTCAAGAGCGCCAAGGAACTCAACGGCGCCACGGTCTGCGTGCAGCCCGGCACCACCACCGAGCTCAACCTGGCCGACTGGTTCCGCACCAACAACATCGAATTCAAGCCGGTGGTGATCGACAAGGTGACCGAGGTCGTGCGCGCCTTCGAATCGGGCCGCTGCGACGCCTTCACCGACGACGCCTCGCAACTGGCCGCGGTGCGCGCCACCCAGGTCGCCAAGCCGGACGACTACGAGATCCTGCCGGAACGCTTCTCCAAGGAGCCGCTGGGTCCCATGGTGCGCCAGGGCGACGAGAACTGGCTGGGCATCGTGCGTTGGACGCTGTTCGCGCTGATGGAGGCCGAGGAATACGGCATCACCCAGAAGAACGTCGACGAAATGTTGAAGAGCAACAACCCCAACATCGCCCGCATCCTGGGCGTGACGCCGGGGGCGGGCAAGAACATGGGGCTGGATGAGAAGTGGGCCTACAACGCCATCAAGGCAGTGGGCAACTACAGCGAAGTGTTCGAGCGCAACGTGGGCAAGGACAGCAAGCTCGGCTTGCAACGCGGCACCAATGCGTTGTGGAACAAGGGCGGCGCCATGTATCCCTGGCCGATCCGCTAAGGTTCGCGCCAGCCAGGACGGCCCGGATTTCCGGGCCGTTTTTTTATGGCATCGCCACGCGATACGTCTGCACCGTATTGCGGTACGCTATGCGCTTTCTACTGGACGGCCCACGCGCCATGACGCAGACCCGAAACGCCGAGGATTCCCCACTGTTCATCGCCGCGCTGGCGCGCGGCGTCTCCGTCCTGCGGGCCTTCAGCGAGGGGCAGCCCGCCATGACCTTGCCGGAGCTGGCCGAAGCGACCGGACTGAGCAAGAGTTCGGTGCAGCGCTTCACCCACACGCTGTGGACGCTGGGCTATCTGCGCAAGGACCCCTTGAGCAAGAAGTTCTCGCTGGGGCCCTGGTCGCTGGAGCTGGGCATGAAGTACGTGCAGACCAGCCCGCTGGTGCTGGGCGGCAATCCTTTCCTGCACACGCTCAACCGCAACAGCCAGGAAACCTGCAGCCTGGCCGAGCCCGACGGTCTGGACATGGTGTACGTGGCGCGCTTTGCCACCCACAAGGAAATGTTCGTGAACATGCCGGTGGGCATGCGCCTGCCGCTGTACTGCACGGCGGCGGGCCGGGCGGTGCTGGCCAGGCTGGATCCCGCGGTCGCGCGTGGTCTCCTGGAACGGTGCGACCGCAAGGCCTACACGGCCGCCACCATCACAAGCATGGACGAGCTCCTGGCCGAGCTGGAGTTTGCCCGCAGGCACGGCTATGCGCGCTCCAACGGCGAGTTCTATCCGGGCGACATCACGGTCAGCGCCGCGGTGCTGGATGCCGGTGGCACGCCGGTAGGCGCGGTCAACGTATCGGTGCCGTCCAGCCGCTGGTCGTTCGAGCAGGCGCAGGCGGTGTTCGGTCCGCAAGTGGTGGAAACGGCGCACGCCATCAGCGCGTCGCGCACGCTGGGGCGGTCGCGCCCCTTCTATGAAATGGAGCCGCCGGGCGGCGCCCTGCGCGACGCGATGCCGTTCGCGGGCGACGAAGCCTGATTCCAGGGGGCCCGGGTCCCGGGCGCGCCGACCACGTGCGTTCGTTATGCATACTAATTTAGTCGGATATAAAACTGCTGATTAGGGGAAACTCCCTAATTGGCCGGATGCTTGTACGCACGCTACTCTTATTTCGACACGATCATATCGCACAGCGATTTGATTGAATCTAAATAGTGATCCCAGCCTTATCAGGGCAGCGGTCGTCACCCAGGAGCCGAGTTGTGCAGCAGCCAGCCGAAGTCTGTTTTCATCCCGTCGCCGGGTTCATGGGCCTGCCTGCCGTCCGCGCCGCGGGCATGGGCGCGGCGCGCGCCTGCGTGGTCGGCATTCCCTTCGATTGCGGCACGCATCCGTTCCGGGTCGGATCGCGCCAGGGGCCGGACGCGATCCGTGAGCAGTCCAGGCTGCTGCGGCCGGTGGATATCTTCCGGCGCCACGGCATCGACAACCCGCCGGAGTTCCTGCGCGCCATCGATGTGGGCAATGTGGCCTGCCATCCGGGCGATCCGGACGCCTCCTATCCGCTGATCGAGGCCGGCATAGGCGCCATCCTGGATTCGGGCGCCATACCGATTTCCATGGGAGGCGATGGCGCGGTCACCTTGCCGCAGCTGCGCGCCGTGGCGCGCCGCCATCCGGATTTCGTGGTGCTGCATTTCGATTCGCACACCGACACCTATCCCATCCCTGGCTACAACACGGCCACTACGTTCACACGCGCCGCTGAAGAGGGGCTGCTGGACGTGGCCTCCAGCTTTCACATCGGCACGCGCGGCAGTTCCTTCATGCCGGGCGTGTTGGAGTTCGGGCGCGAGGTCGGCTACACGATCCTGCCTTATGACGACTTCGACCAGGACCAGAAGGGCGCGCTGGCCAACATCAAGCAGCGCATCGGCCAGCGGCCCGTGTACCTGTGCTTCGACATGGACATCTTCGATCCTTCCTGCGCGCCGGGCGTGTGCACGCCGGAGTGGGGCGGACTTACGGCCAAGGAAGGGCTGGCGCTGCTGCGCCAGCTCGCGGGCCTGAACTTCGTGGCGTTCGACGTGAACACCGTGTCGCCGCCGCAAGACGTGCAGGGGGCCACGGCCTTCCTGGCAGCCACCGTCATGCAGGAATTCTGCGCGCTGGCGGCGGTAGCGGTGCAGCAGTATCCGCAGGGGCGTCCGGCCTGAGCCGGCAGCGCCACGCCAACCAATTCATCCAAGGGGAAAACGATGAAACTCAAATCCATTCTGCTGGGCCTGGCTGTAGCCGGCCTGCTGGCCCAGGGCGGCGCGCAGGCGCGCACGCTGGACGAGATCCGCGCGGACCAGAGCCTGAACGTCGTCACCACGGCGTCCGCGCCGCCGCACGGCTTCAAGAATCCGAAGTCGAACCAGCTGGAGGGCATCATGGTGGACGTGGCCGCGGCCGTGGCCAAGCACCTGAAGGTGTCGGACAAGCTGTCCGACGTGCCGTTCTCCGGCCTGATTCCCACGCTGACCTCGGGCCGCGCCGACGTGATGTCCGCGCCGCTCTTCATCACCGAGGAACGCGCCCGCGCCATCGACTTCTCGGCGCCGGTCTATGAATGGGGCGAGGGCATCGTGGTCAGCGACAAGGCGGACAAGAAGTACGCCAAGTTCGAAGACATGAAGGGCCAGCGCGTCGGCGTGCTGGTGGACTCGGTGCAGTTCAACATGATCAAGGACATGCCCGGCACCAAGGTTTCGACGTACCAGGACTATTCCACGCTGCTGGCCGACGTGCGCGCCGGCCGCATCGACCTGGGCATCGTGGATCCGCCAAGCATCATCTACCAGATCAAGACCAAGAACATCCCCGGCGTGAAGCTGGACACGGGCTATCAGCCGCAGCGCAAGTGGCAGGTGGGCATGGCGGTGCAGAAGGGCAACGCCGCGCTGCTGGAGGCGGTCAACGGCGCGCTGGCACAGATGAAACAGAACGGCGAGCTCGCCGCCATCGGGCAGAAGTGGGGCGTGGCCGACCTGATGAGCAAGTGACGCCGTACCGGCACGGATAAGGAGTACGACTTGGATCTCGCGACCCTGCGCATGTACCTGACCCCCCTCGCCGAGGGCACGGTCTGGACCCTGGCGCTGTTTTTCTCTTCGGCATTCCTGGCGGTGGCCCTGGGCCTGGTCGTCTGTCTGTGCCGCCTGTCGCCGTCGCGGCTGCTCAGCCGCGGCGCGCGTTTCTACATCGACGTGATACGCGGCACGCCGCTGCTGCTGCAGCTGTTCTACATCTACTACGGCCTGCCTGAGATGGGCGTGGTCATCAACGGCTTCGTTGCCGGCGTGTTGGGCCTGACGCTGAACTTCGGCGCCTATCTGGCCGAACTCTTCCGCAGCGGCATCCAGTCGGTGGACAGCGGCCAGTACGAGGCGGCGCGCGCGCTGGGCCTGGGCAAGGTGCAGCGGCTGCGCCGCATCGTGCTGCCGCAGGCCTTGCGCACGGTGTTCCCGGCGCTGGGCAACTACGCGCTGGTGCTGATCAAGGAAACCTCGCTGGTGGCCGTCATCAGCGTTTACGAATTGATGCGCGCGGGCGAAATGCTGGCGGGCGCCACCTTCCAGGCGCTGACCGTCTACACCATGGTGGGCGTCATCTACTTCGCCATGTGCAGCGTGCTGTCCTACGTGTTCCGCCGTTCCGAAAAGCGCCTGACCGTGCCGGGCTACTGGAGCGGCGCGGGCGAAAACCATGACATTTCCAAGGCCTGATGCGATGGATGGATTGAACTACGCCGCCCCTATCATCACGATGCAGGGCGTATGCAAATGGTATGGCGACTTCAAGGTGCTGGACGAGCTGGCGCTGGAGGTGTTGCCAGGCGAAAAGCTGATCCTGTGCGGGCCGTCCGGCTCCGGCAAGTCCACCACCATCCGGCTCTTGAACCGGCTCGAGGAACACCAGCAAGGCCGCATCGTCGTCGACGGCATCGAGCTGAACGACGACCTGAAGAACATCGAGCGCATCCGCGCCGAGGTCGGCATGGTGTTCCAGCACTTCAACCTGTTTCCGCACCTGACCGTGCTGGACAATTGCACGCTGGCGCCGATGCTGGTGAAGGGCGTGCCGCGCGAGGAAGCCGAGGCCCGCGCCATGGAATACCTGGAGCGCGTCAAGATTCCGCAGCACGCCTCCAAGTACCCGGGCCAGCTGTCCGGCGGCCAGAAGCAGCGCGTGGCGATTGCGCGGGCGCTGTGCATGCGGCCCAAGATCATGCTGTTCGACGAGCCCACATCCGCGCTGGACCCCGAGATGGTCAAGGAAGTGCTGGACACGATGGTGGCGCTGGCGCGCGACGGCATGACCATGGTGTGCGTGACGCATGAAATGGGTTTCGCGCGCGAGGTCGGCGACCGCGTGGTCTTCATGGACCAGGGCGCCATCGTCGAGGCCGACACGCCGGACAATTTCTTCCGCGCGCCGCGCACCGAACGCGCGCAGGCCTTCCTGGGGCAGATACTGGGTTGATCGGGCCTTTCAAATTCCGTTTGGCGGAACCTGTGGAATGGTTCCATGACGGCGGCCTGAAATGGCTCTAGCCGGTTTCGGCTACGCTACCTATCATGCATGTCACGCGGGCGCGCATGCGCCCATGCACCGCCAATGGAAAATGATCAGGGAAAAACGATGAACGGCGCTGATAGTCTTTGCGATACCTTGCTGGCCAACGACGTGGATGTTTGCTTCGCGAACCCCGGCACATCCGAAATGCACTTTGTCGCGGCATTGGATCGCAAGCCGAAGATGCGCTGCGTGCTGGGCCTGTTCGAAGGCGTGGTGACCGGCGCGGCCGACGGCTACGCGCGCATGGCCGACAAGCCTGCCGCGACGCTGCTGCACCTGGGCCCGGGCCTGGGCAACGGGCTGGCCAACCTGCACAACGCCAAGCGCGCCCGCACGCCCATGGTCAACATCGTGGGCGACCACGCCACCTATCACGTCCAGTACGACGCGCCGCTGACCAGCGACGTCGAAGGCGTCGCGCGCCCGATGTCGCATTGGGTCAAGCGCACCACCAAGGCCGCCGACCTGTCCGCCGACGCCGCTGAGGCCGTGGGCGTGGCGCGCCGCTCGCCGGGCAACATCGCCACGCTGATCCTGCCCGCCGACGCGGCCTGGACGGACTTGCCGGAAAACACCGCGCCGGTGCTGGCCAAGAGCGAGGCCTTGGCCCAGACCTCGGCCGACGCGGTGCGCGCGGCGGTTGCCGCGATCCGCTCGGGCGAAGTCACGACGCTGATGCTGGGCGGTTCCGCGCTGCGTGAACGCGCGCTGAACGCCGCCGGCCGTATCGCGCGCGCCACCGGCGTGCGGCTGGTGTCGGAAACCTCCAACCGCCGCATCGAGCGCGGCGGCTCGCGCACGCCGGTGGACCGCCTGCCGTATCCGATCGACCTGGCGGTGGCCAAGCTGAAGGACGTGCGCCATCTGGTGCTGGTGGGCGCGAAAGCGCCGGTCGGCTTCTTTGCCTATCCCGGCAAGCCCAGCCTGCTGGCGCCGCCCGACTGCAAGCAGGTGGTGCTGGGCACGCCCGAGCAGGACCTGGCGCATGCGCTGGAGTGGCTGGCCGACGAGCTCGGCATCGCCCAGGACGCGCCGCGCCTGGCCGCTGCCCCCGCCAACTACGAGGTGCCGCAGTCCGGCAAGTTGACTGGCGCCGCCGTCAACATCCTGGTCGCGCACCATCTGCCGGAGCAGGCCATCGTCTGCGACGAGTCCATCACCCAGGGCCGCGAATTCCCGCTCTACAGCGTCAACAGCGCGCCGCACGATTGGCTCATGCTGACGGGCGGCGCCATCGGCATCGGCCTGCCGCTGGCGACCGGCGCTGCCGTCGCCTGCCCGGACCGCAAGGTCGTCACCCTGCAGGCAGACGGCAGCGGCATGTACACCTTGCAGGCGCTATGGACGCAGGCGCGCGAGAACCTGGATTGCCTGACCGTGATCCTGGCCAACCGTTCCTACGCCACCCTGCACGGCGAGATGAAGAACGTCGGCGTACAGGAACCCGGGCGCAACGCCCGCCGCATGCTGGATCTGGAAGAACCGTACCTGGACTGGACGCATCTGGCGCGCGGCATGGGCGTGGAAGCGGTCAGCGTGGATACGGTGGAAGGCTTCGCGCGCGCGCTGCAGGAAGGCCTGAAGCGCCGCGGCCCGTTCCTGATTGAAGCGGTGATCTAAACCCCCAGATAGCGCGTCAACTGCTCGGGCTGCCGGGCCAGCGACGCGCTGTCGCCGTCCTGCACGATCTGGCCTTTTTCCATCACCAGGCAGCGGTCGGTGTGTTCCAGCACCGCCCGGTAATTGCGGTCCACGATCAGCGTGGACATGCCGCTGGAGCGGATCTGGCGGATGATTTTCCAGATCTCGGCCACGATCAGCGGGGCCAGGCCCTCGGTGGCTTCGTCCAGGATCAGCAGTTCGGGATTGGTCATCAGCGCCCGGCCGATGGCCAGCATCTGCTGCTCGCCCCCCGATAGCTGCTGGCCGCCATGGCCCAGGCGTTCCCGCAGGCGCGGAAACACCTCCAGCACGCGCGCGTAGGTCCAGTCCTGGCGGCCGTCGCGGCCGGCGCGCGCTGCCACCTGCAGGTTCTCGCGCACGTTCAGGTTGGGAAAGATGCCGCGCCCTTCGGGTACATAGGCCACGCCCATGCGGGCGATGGCGTGGGGCTGCGCACGGGTGCAGTCGCGCCCGTCCACGCGCACGCTGCCCTGGGCGCTTCTGACATGGCCCATCAGGCTGCGGATCAGCGTGGTCTTGCCCATGCCGTTGCGCCCCACCAGGCCTACGGATTCTCCGGGCGCGATATACATGTCGATGCCGCGCAGCACATGGCTGGCGCCGTAGTAAACGTGCAGGCCGCCTGCTTCGATCAAAGCGGTCATACGCTGGCTCCATGGCTGTCTTCGCCCAGGTAGGCGGTGCGCACGTCGGGGTTGGCGCGGATCGCGTCTGGCGTGCCGCTGGCGATGGCGGCGCCGTTGACCATGACGGTAATGGTTTCGGCGACGCGGAAGACCGCGTCCATGTCGTGTTCCACCAGCAGGATTGCGTGGCCGGGCTTGAGCGCTTCCAGCAGCTCCAGGATGCGGTCGGTTTCCTCGGGGCCCATGCCGGCCAGGGGTTCGTCCAACAGCAGCACCTGCGGTTCGCCAGCCAGGCACATGGCGATCTCAAGCTGGCGCTTGCGGCCATGCGGCAGCAGCCCGGCGTCGCGCGCGGCGTCGTCCGCCAGGCCGGTGCGCTCCAGCGCGTGACGCGCAAGCTCCGCGCTGTGGCGGCATTCGGCGGCGGACCGCCACCAGTGCCAGAAGCGCTGGCGGCGAGCCTGGGCGGCCAGCCTGCAGTTTTCGAACACGCTCAGTTCGGGAAAGATGGTGGACCGCTGGTAGCTGCGGCCCAGGCCCGCGCGCGCCCGGTCGGGCTGGCGCCAGGCCGTGATGTCGCGGCCGGCCAGCATCACTTGGCCGCTGCTGGGCGCAAGTTCGCCCGACAGGATGTTGATCAGCGTGGACTTGCCTGCGCCGTTGGTGCCGATGACGGCGTGGACCTGGCCGCGCTGCAATTCCAGCGACACGCCGTTCACCGCCGTCAGGCCGCCGAAGCGGCGCGTGACCGCGCTTGCGGCCAGCAGGACATCAGACATGGGGCTCTCCCTGGATGGGCAGGCGGGCGGGAGCCTGCTGACGGCTGGAATGCGCGGCATCCGGTTTGGGCGCGGCGCGGGCGGTGTCGGCGTCCAGGCCGGGGGCGGCAACGTGCGCCGCGCGGCGCTGGCGCAGCTGAGCCGGCAGCCCGGCCAGGCCGTTGGGCAGCAAGGCCACCAGCGCGATGATGGCCACGCCCAGCGGCAGGTGCCAGTGGCGCGCGTATTCGCCAAAAATCTCCTGCGACTGGAACAGTTCCTGCATCAGCACCAGCGCCACAGTGCCCAGCACCGCGCCGCCCAGGCTGCCCATGCCGCCCAGGATCACCATCAGCAGCACCAGGCCCGATTGTTCCCAGGCCAGCAGCTCGGGCGTGACGAAGCCGTCCTTCAGCGCGAACAGAAAGCCCGCCAGGCTGGCCAGCGTGGCGCCGATGACATAGGCGGCCAGCTTGTAGGGATAGGTCGAGTAGCCGGCCGCGCGCATGCGCTGTTCGTTGATGCGGATGCCGGCGAGCGCGGCGCCGAAAGGCGAGCGCCGCAGCAGCGCCAGGAAGCCCCAGGTCAGCGCCAGGCAGGCGAGCACGAAGAAGTAGAAGGTCCGGGCATCGCCCAGGTCGAACGGCAGCCAGCCGCCCAGGGACAGTTCGGGCCGGAAGTACAGGTAGATGCCGTCGCTGCCGCCGCCGATCTTGGTGTCGTGGAACACGTAGTAGGCCATCTGCGAGAAGGCCAGCGTGACCATGATGAAGTACACGCCGCGGGTGCGCAGCGCCAGCGCGCCGGTCGCCAACGCATAGGCCGCGGCGGCGAGCAGGGCGGCCGGCAGCAGCCACCACAGGCCGGCGGCTTCGGATTCCGGCGACAGCAGCGCCGCGACGTAGGCGCCGATGCCGAAGAAGGCGGCGTGGCCCAGGCTGACCAGTCCCGCGCCGCCCACCAGCAGCTGCAGGCTGAGCGCGAAGATTCCATAGATCATGATCTTGATCGCCAGGCCGGTGTAGTAGTCGCTGCCGCTCCAGGAGAAAGCGGCCAGCGCCAGCAGCGCCGCAATGGGCAAGAGTCGGTTCAACATGGTCAGCCCTGCTTGAACAGCCCTTCGGGCTTGCAAAGAAGTATGAAGGCCATCAGCAGGTACACCAGCACGCCCGCCGCGGACGGGAACAGCACCTGGCCGAAGGTTTCCACCACGCCCACCAGCATCGCGGCCAGGAAGGCGCCACGGATCGAGCCGATGCCGCCGATCACCACCACCACGAAGCAGATGATGAGTACGCCGTTGCCCATGCCGGGATAGACCGAGGACACCGGCGCGGCGATGCTACCTGCCAGCGCCGCCAGCGCCACGCCTGCCGCGAACACCAGGCGGTAGAGCTTGTTGATGTCTATGCCCAGCGATCCGATCATCTCGCGGTTGCTGGCGCCGGCCCTCAGCATCATGCCCAGCCGCGTGCGCGTGATGACCCAGTACAGCAACAGCGCCACCGCGATGCCGACGGCGGAAATGAACAGCCGGTAGACCGGATAGGTCATGACGTCGCCCAGCGCGATGCTGCCCTGCAGCCAGGCTGGCAGGGGCACGCCGTGCACGTCGTTGCCCACCAGGATGCTGCGCAGTTCTTCGAAGACCAGGATCAGGCCGTAGGTCATCAGCACCTGCTGCAAGTGGTTGCGCTTGTACAGGTAGCTGAAAAAAGCGGCCTCCAGCAGATAGCCCAGGGCGCCGGCGGCCAGCACGCAGACCGCCAGCGTGGCCAGGAAGCCGCCGCCCAGCCAGCGGTCGACGGCCGGTCCCAGCGCGAACGCCATGTAGGCGCCGATCATGTAGAAACTGCCGTGGGCAAGATTGATGATGCCCATGATGCCGAAGATCAGCGTGAGTCCGCTGGCCACCAGGAACAGCAGCAAGCCGTACTGGAAAGCGTTCAGGCTCTGGATGAGCAGGATGCTGATGTCCATGGGGCCTCCCTGTGGCGGATTGCGGTCAGAGCTTGCAGCCGCGGGCCGGGTCGGCCAGCTTCTTCACGGCGATATCCACGACCTTGTTCTGCAGCCCGTCGACGCGGCGCAGGTAGATGTCCTGCACCGGGTTGCCCGCGCTGGACAGCGTGAAGGGGCCGCGCGGGCTGTCCACCGTGGCGCCGCGCATGGCCTTGCGGAAGTCTTCCTTCTTGGCGAAGTCGCCCTTGACCGCGGCCAGGCCCGACTGCATCAGCTGCGCGGCGTCATAGCCCTGCACCGCGTAGACGTCGGGCTGTGCCTTGTAGGCTTTGCTGTAGTCGGCGCGGAAGGCGTTGTCGCGCGGCGTGTTCAGGCCGTCTGCATAGTGCAGCGTCGTCAGCAGGCCTTGCGCCGAAGCGCCCTGGGCCTCCAGCGTGCCATCGGTCAGGAAGCCCGAACCGTACAGCGGGATGGTCTTGCCCAGGCCCGCGGCGTAATAGTCCTGCACGAACTTCACGGCGCCGCCGCCTGCAAAGAACGTGAACACCATGTCGGGCTTGAGCGCCGCGATCTCGGTCAGCAGCGGCTGGAATTCCACGTTGGGAAACGGCAGGCTCAGTTCCTTCACGACCTTGCCGCCGGCCTTCTCGAAGCCTTCCTTGAAGCCGCCGATGGCCTCGTCGCCGGCCGCGTATTTCCAGGTGATGGTGACGGCCGTCTTGTGGCCCTTGGCAAAGGCCACTGGACCCATGGCGTAGGCCGGCTGCCAGTTGGTGAACGAGGTGCGGAAGATGCCCGGGCCGCACAGCGGACCGGTGATGGCGTTGGCGCCCGCGTTGGTCACGATGAGTGTGGTGTCGGCATCCTTGGCGGCCTTGGCCAGCGCCATCGCCACGCCCGAGTGCACGGTGCCGATCAGGACGTCCACCTGGTCGCGCTTGATCAGGCGGTTGGCGTTTTCGGCGGCCTTGGCGGGGTTGGACTCGTCGTCCACCTTGAAGTATTCGATCTCGCGTCCGCCCAGCTTGCCGCCTTGTTCGGCGACGTACAGCTTGAAGCCATTCTCGATGGCGTTGCCCAGCGCGGCGTAGGTGCCGCTGTAGGGCAGCATGAAGCCGACCTTGATCTTGTCGGCGGCCTGGGCGCCGGTGGCGGCGAGCGTCAGAGCCGCGGCGAGCGCAGCCCGGGTCAGGGCGTGGTTCATGGTTAGTCTCCGTGCTTGTTATGGGCCGACGCAGTGGTCAGCGGGGTTTTTCCAGGCCGCCCATAAAGCTGGCGACGGCCTGGATAACGCGGGCTGGCTGGTCCTTGTGCGCCGAGTGGCCGCAGTCGGGCAGTTCCAGCAGTTCGGTCTGGGGCGCGAGCCGGCGTATGCCGCGTATCTGCGCCAAGCTGCCGTATTCGTCGTCCACGCCCTGGATGGCAAGCACGGGACAGGCGATGCGGGGCAGGTATTCGTCCAGGTTCCAGCGGCGGAAAGCCGGGTCTAGCCAGATGTCGTTCCAGCCCCAGAACGCCGAATCCGGGTCCGCGTGATAGCGCCCCAGCCGGGCGCGCAGGTCCGTGTCCAGATAGGCCTGGCGCGCCTGCGCGATGCTGGCGACCGACACGTCTTCGACCAGGATATGGGGCGCGGCGGCGACCACGCCGGCCACCGCGTCGGGATGCATGGCCGCATACAGCAGGGCGATGGAGCCGCCGTCGCTGTGGCCGAACAGCACCGGCTTGTCGCGCCGGGCGTCCACGCCCAGCGCGATCAACAGCGCGGGCAGCACCTCGCGCGCCTCGATGTGCATGAAATCCACCGGCCGCTTTTCTGCTGGCGGCCGGGGCGTCGATTGCCCGTAGCCGTAGCGCGAATACACCAGTCCGCGGCACCCGGCTGCTGCACAGACGCGCTCGGGCCAGTCCTTCCACATGGATACGGACCCCAGTCCTTCGTGCAGGAAGACCAGCAACGGGGCGCCGGGGCTGTCGGACCCTATCCACTGGTATTCCAGGCGCAGATCCCGGCCGCCGGTATGAAACTCGGCAAACACGGTCTCGGCCACGGCGCAGGCGCTCATAGCGTGGCCTCTTCCAATTGGCGCAGGCGGAAGCGCTGTATCTTCCCGGTGGCCGTCTTGGGCAGTTCTTCCGTGAAATTGATCTGGCGCGGATACTTGAACGGCGCCAGATGCTGCTTCACGTAATTCTGCAGCGCAGCCCCGGTCTGCGCGTCGGGCTCGAAGCCGGGACGCAGCACCACGTAGGCCTTGGTCTTGACCAGCCCGTCGTGGTCCGGCACGCCGATCACGGCCGCTTCCAGCACAGCCTCGTGCTGCACCAGGATGTTCTCGACCTCCACTGGCGACACGTACTGGCCGCTGACCTTGATCATGTCGTCGCTGCGCCCGGCATAGGTGTAGTAGCCGTCCGCGTCGCAGGTGTACTTGTCGCCGCTCTTGAGCCAGTCGCCCAGGAAGCACTGGCGCGTCTTGTCGCGGTTGTTCCAGTACATCAGGGCTGCGCTGGGGCCTTTGATGTAGAGGTCGCCGATGGCGCCGGGCGGCACCGGGGCGCCGTTCTCGTCGCGCAACTGCACTTCATAGCCCGGCACGGGCTTACCGGTGGTGCCGTAGCGCAGCTGCCCGGTCTGGTTGGAGATGAAGATGTGCAGCATCTCAGTGGAGCCGATGCCGTCCAGGATCTCGCAGCCGAAGTGGCGCGTGTAGCGTTCGCCGATGTCGCGCGGCAACGCTTCGCCGGCGGACGTGCAGATGCGCATGGCGACCTGTTCGCGCGCCGGCAGGTCGGGCGAGGCCAGCATGCTGGCGTACAGCGTGGGCACGCCGTAGAACACGGTGGGCCGATGCTGCGTCAGGCGTTTGAAGACCGCTTGCGGCGTGGGGCGTTCGCCCATCAGGATGACGGTCGCGCCCACGGACAGGGGGAAGGTCAGGCCATTGCCCAGGCCGTAGGCGAAGAACAGCTTGGCGGCCGAGAACACCACGTCGTCCTCGCGGATGCCGAGCACGGGCTTGGCATAGAGTTCGGCCGTGTGCCACAGGTTGCCATGGGTGTGGACCACGCCCTTGGGTTTGCCGGTGGAGCCGGACGAATACAGCCAGAAAGCGATCTCGTCGGACAGGGTGCGCGCCGCTGGCGCGAGCGGGGCGGCGGCCAGCAGCGATTCGAATTCGCGCCCGCCTTCGGGTAAGGGGCCGGCGGGCTGGGAAACCACCAGGTGTTCGACATCGGCGGCGGCCTGCCCCAGCGCGGTCTGCACCACTGGCAGCAAGGCGCCCGATACGAACACGGCGCGCACGCGGCTGTGGCCAATGATGTAAGCGTAGTCATCGGCGGTAAGCAGGGTGTTCACGGCCACCGGCACCACGCCCGCATGCAGCGCGCCCAGGAATACCACCGGCCAGTCGACAGTGTCCTGCATCAGCAGCAGGATGCGCTCCTCGCGCCGCAGGCCCAGCTGGCGCAGCGCGCCGGCCATGCGCGCCACCCGCTCCGCCAGTTCGCCGTAGCTGATCTGGCGGGTGTCGTCGATGTAGGCCGGCTTGGCGGCGCGCGGCGCATTGAGCGCCGCCAGGTGGCTGGCGAAGTTGAGTTCGTCGGGACAGGCGTTCACGGTTGTCTCCTGATGTCCTGTGGGGGGAGCCGCGCTGTGTGTGTTTTTCTGGCGGCGGGTGGGGCGGGGCCTCTCAGGTGCGCGTGAATTCGATGGCGCCGCCCGGCAGCAGATACAGCACCAGCGCGCGGCCGCCGCTCACGGTCGGGCTGTGCGCGCTGCCGGGGCCGTAGACCAGCCAGCCGGCGCCGTGGCCGTCGAAGCGGGCGCCCTCGGTCAGCGGCATGATCATGTCGATCTCGCCATTGGGGTGCGCGTGGTGCGGGCCGGCAAGATCGTTCATGTCCACTACGTCCACCGAGCAGTCCGCCAGGTCTGGCGCGGGCTTGATGACGCGGCCGTAGCGGATGCCGCCGCCTTCCCGGCTGCACATCCAGCCCTCGGCCACGCCCTGCCTACAGGTGGCGTAGATCTCCTGGAACAGGGCGCTTTGCGGGCCGGCCTCGCGGTTCAGGCTTTCCTGCAGCGCCGCGTCCAGCGGCTGGCCTTGCGTCAGGCGCGTGACCTCGCGCATCAGGGCATGGAATTGATCAGGCGTACTCACCGGGCACCTCCTTTACACTGTCGGCGCTTCAGAATCGACATGAAATCGACTGCTGCTTTTTTGCACATGAGGCGCTTTGGACTGATTGAATGGAAAAATAGTGCTTCCATTGATTATGGTCAAGCACTATAGTGCATAAAACGTGGTAATCAGGGTTTTTGCGGAGTCACGTAAACATGAATCAAGCGCTAGATGCGGCGCCATCCGAACCCAGGCGGGAAGCGTTCCTGGTGGCCTTGGGCGAGCGGGTGCGCCGCCTGCGGGCCATACGCGGCATGACCCGCAAGAGCCTGTCGCAGGTGACTGGCGTATCGGAGCGCCATCTGGCCAATCTGGAACATGGGGTGGGCAATGCCTCCATCCTGGTGTTGCTGCAGATCGCACGCGCCTTCAACTGCGCGCTGGCCGAATTGGTGGGCGACGTCACCACCGAATCGCCCGACTGGCTGCTGATCCGCGAGCTGCTCAGCGGCCGCACGGAATCCGACCTGCAGCGCGCGCGCGAGGCCCTGACCCAGCTGTTCGGCGTAGGGGCGGGGGCGCAGCGCCCCAACCGCACCCAGCGCGTGGCGCTGATCGGCCTGCGCGGCGCGGGCAAGTCCACGCTGGGCCAGATGCTGGCTGATGACCTGGGTTATCCGTTCGTGGAGTTGAACCGCGAGATCGAGCGCGTGGCCGGCTGCAGCATCCTGGAAATCCACAATCTGTACGGCCCCAATGCCTACCGCCGCTACGAACGGCGGGCGCTGGAAGAGGCCGTGCAGATCTACCCGGAAATGGTGCTGGCCACGCCGGGCGGGCTGGTGTCCGAGCCCGCCACCCTCAATCTGCTGCTGGCGCACTGCTACACGGTATGGCTGCGCGCCACGCCCGAGGAGCACATGGGCCGGGTCATGGCGCAGGGGGATTTCCGTCCCATGTCGGGCAACAACGAGGCCATGGCGGACCTCAAGCGCATCCTGGCCGGACGCGAAGCCTTCTACGCCAAGGCCGACCTCACCTGGGTCACCAGCAACCTGGATGTGCAGGAAAGCTTTGCCGGCCTGCGCACCCAGGTGCGCAAGGCTTGCGGCCTGCCGCTATAGCTGGATTCGATGCCGGCAGCGCCGGCAATATGCATTTTTATGCATGCCCCGCTTGACGGGGCTTTTTTTGTCCTCTAATCTGCACAATAATTCATGTAGTGCAGTATTTTTCCTGTTTGGCAGGCGTACGAGGAGACACACTATGAGCAGCACCCTCAACCGGGTTGATTTCCGGACCGACCCCGAGCAGTACCGCCACTGGCGCTTGAGCTTCGACGGCCCGGTCGCCACGCTGGCCATGGATGTTGCCGAGGACGGTGGCCTGCGTCCGGGCTACAAGCTCAAGCTGAATTCCTACGACCTGGGGGTGGACATCGAACTGCATGACGCCTTGCAGCGCATCCGCTTCGAACACCCGGAAGTGCGCACCGTGGTCGTGACCAGCATGAAGGACCGCATCTTCTGTTCCGGCGCCAATATCTTCATGCTGGGTCTGTCCTCGCACGCCTGGAAGGTGAACTTCTGCAAGTTCACCAACGAAACCCGCAACGGCATTGAAGATTCCAGCCGCCACAGCGGCCTGAAGTTCATCGCCGCGCTCAACGGCGCCTGCGCCGGGGGCGGCTACGAGCTGGCGCTGGCCTGCGACGAGATCATGCTGATCGACGACCGATCGTCGGCGGTCGCGCTGCCCGAGGTGCCGCTGCTGGGCGTGCTGCCCGGCACCGGCGGCCTGACCCGCGTGACCGACAAGCGCCGCGTGCGCCACGACCATGCCGACATTTTCTGCACCCTGGTCGAGGGCGTGCGCGGCCAGCGCGCCAAGGATTGGCGCCTGGTGGACGAAGTGGTCAAGCCGGCCCGCTTCGAGGAGGCCGTGCGTGAGCGCGCGCAGGCGCTGGCGCAGGGCAGCGACCGCCCGGCAGGCGAGCAAGGCATCGTGTTGACGCCGGTGCAGCGCACGGAAAGCGCCGATGGCCTGTCCTACCGCTATGTGGACATCAAGTTGGACCGCGAGAAGCGCCAGGCCACCTGGACGGTGCGCGCGCCCGAGGGCGCGGTGCAAACCGAGCTGCAGGACATCGTCGCGGCCGGCGCGGCCTGGTGGCCGCTGCAGATGGCGCGCGAACTGGACGATGCCATCCTGTCGATGCGCACCAACGAACTGGACATCGGCACCTGGATCATCAAGACCGAAGGCGACGCCGCGCTGGTGTTGGCCGCGGATGCCGCGCTCCAACAGCATGCGGACCACTGGTTCGTGCGCGAAACCGCCGGCATGCTGCGCCGCACCTTGGCGCGCCTGGACGTGACCTCGCGCAGCCTGTTCGCGCTGATCGAACCCGGCTCCTGCTTTGCAGGCACCTTGCTCGAACTGGCGCTGGCTGCCGACCGCAGCTACATGCTGGACAACGAAGACGAATCCGCGCCCGCGCAGATCGTGGTGGGCGAGCGCAATTTCGGCGCCTATCCGCTGGTCAACGGCCAGAGCCGCCTGCAGCGCCGCTTCTATGAAGAGGAAGCGCCCCTGGAAGCGGTGCGCGCGCGCGCCGGCCAGCCGCTGTCGGCCATCGACGCGCTGGAGCTGGGCCTGGTCACCTATGCGCCCGACAACATCGATTGGGACGACGAGGTGCGCATGATGCTGGAAGAGCGCCGCGCGCTGTCGCCCGACGCCCTGACCGGACTGGAAGCCAACCTGCGCTTCGGCGGCCAGGAAACGATGGAGACCCGCATCTTCGGCCGCCTCACAGCCTGGCAGAACTGGATCTTCAACCGCCCCAACGCCGCCGGCGACAAGGGCGCGCTCAAGCTCTACGGCAAGGGCGAGCAAGCCGCATTCGACTGGAACCGGGTCTGACGGCCCCGCGTCACCGCGCCGCGTGAACGCGGCCACCCCAAAGGAACAGGAGCGAGACATGTCTGGAATCAACTACACCGATAAGATCCCCAACAACGTCAATCTGTCCGGCGACCGCACCTTGCAGCGCGCGCTGGAACATTGGCAGCCCAACTACCTGCAGTGGTGGCAGGACATGGGCCCTGACGGCTCCCACGGCTTCGACGTCTACCTGCGCACGGCGGTCAGCGTGCAGCCCGACGGCTGGGCGCACTTCGACCACGTCAAGATGCCGGACTACCGCTGGGGCATCTTCCTGGCGCCGCAGGACGGGCAGCGCAAGATCCATTTCGGAGAGAACATGGGCCGCGACGTCTGGCAGGATGTGCCCGGCGAGCACCGCGCCAACCTGCGCCGCATCATCGTCACGCAGGGCGACACCGAACCGGCCTCGATCGAGCAGCAGCGCCACCTGGGCCTGACCGCGCCCTCGCAGTACGACTTGCGCAACCTGTTCCAGATCAACGTCGAGGAAGGCCGCCACCTGTGGGCCATGGTCTATCTGCTGCACCGCTACTTCGGCCGCGATGGCCGCGAAGAGGCGGACGCGCTCCTGCAGCGCAGCTCGGGGGATTCCGACAATCCGCGCATCCTGGGCGCGTTCAACGAGAAGACGCCCGATTGGCTGGCCTTCTACATGTTCACCTATTTCACCGACCGCGACGGCAAGTTCCAGCTGTGCGCGCTGGCGGAGTCCAGCTTCGATCCGCTGGCGCGCACCACGAAGTTCATGCTGACCGAGGAAGCGCACCACATGTTCGTGGGCGAATCCGGCATCTCGCGCGTCATCCAGCGCACCTGCGAGGTCATGAACCAGCTCAAGACCGATGACCCGCAAGCGGTGCGCGCGGCCGGCGTGATCGACCTGCCCACCATCCAGCGCTACCTCAACTTCCACTACAGCGTCACCATCGACCTGTTCGGCGCGGATCAGTCCTCCAATGCGGCCATTTTCTACGGTTCGGGCCTGAAGGGCCGCTACGAGGAAAGCAAGCGCACCGACGACCACCAGCTGAAGAACGACACCTACCGCGTGCTAACCGTGGAAAACGGCAGGCTGCGCGAGATCGAGGTGCCGATGCTGAACGCCCTGAACGAAGTGCTGCGCGACGACTTCATCCGCGATTCGGTCGCTGGCATCGGGCGCTGGAACAAGGTCATCGAAAAGAGCGGCCTGCCGTTCCGGCTGCAAGTGCCGCACAAGGCCTTCAATCGCCAGATCGGCACGCTGGCCGGCATCCGCATGTCGCCCGAAGGCGAGATCCTGTCCGAATCGCAATGGCAGGCCAACAGTCACAAATGGCTGCCGACGCCCGAGGACCGCGCCTTCGTTGCATCGCTGATGGGCCGCGTCACCGAGCCGGGCAAGTTCGCCAACTGGATCGCGCCGCCCGTCATGGGCGTCAACCGCCAGCCGGTGAATTTCGAGTACGTCCGTTTCAACTAAAGCGGGGCGGCGGCTGTTTTCACGGCCGCCTACCGGAGCATGGGGAAGACCGAGATGAACGCTCCCTTACCAGCAGAAGTCCTGAAGCAGCACCTGATCGATCCCGAGATCTGCATCCGCTGCAATACCTGCGAAGAAACCTGTCCGATCAAGGCGATCACCCACGACTCGAACAACTACGTGGTGGATCCCGAGATCTGCAACGGCTGCATGGCCTGCGTGCCGCCTTGCCCCACGGGGGCGATCGACAACTGGCGGCTGATGGTACGCGCCGAAGCCTATGGCGTGCAGGAACAACTGGGCTGGGAAGAACTGCCGGGCGAGAAGGCGCTGCCGGAAACGGCTGCCGCCGCGCCGGCCTGCGATGAGCCGGATACGCCGCAGCCTGCCGCGCCCGCGACTTCCACCGCGCCCGGCGCAACGGTCCCGCCCTGGTCCGCCGCCCACCCATACGTCAACCTGTACACGCACAAGACGCCGATGACGGCCACCGTGGTCGGCAACTACCGCGTGACCGGCGCCGACACGGAAAGCGACATCCACCATATCGTGCTCGACTTCGGCGAGCTGCCGTTTCCCGTGCTGGAAGGGCAGTCCATCGGCATCCTGCCGCCCGGCGTGGACGCGCAGGGCCGGGCGCACCACGCGCGCCAGTACTCGCTGGCCAGTCCGCGCGACGGCGAGCGGGCCGGCTACAACAATCTTTCGCTGACCGTAAAGCGCGTCACCGAGGACCATGCGGGCGCCGCCGCGCATGGCGTGTGCTCGAACTACCTGTGCGACCTGGCCAAGAACGACAAGGTGCAGGTGATCGGGCCGTTCGGCCACACCTTCCTGATGCCCAATCACCCCCGCGCCAATCTCATCATGATCTGCACCGGCACGGGTTCGGCGCCCATGCGCGCGATGACGGAGCGCTACCGCCGCCGCATCGAGACCGGCGAAAACGGCAAGCTGCTGCTGTTCTTCGGCGCGCGCACCGAGCGTGAACTGCCGTACTTCGGGCCGCTGATGAAGCTGCCGCGAGATTTCATCGACATCAACCTGGCGCTGTCGCGCGAAGCCGGGCAACCCAAGCGCTACGTGCAGGACCTGATCCGCGACCGCGCAGGCGCGGTGCGGGAACTGCTGGCGGACCGCAATACCTGCATCTACGTGTGCGGGCTGAAGGGCATGGAAGTAGGCGTGCTGGACGCCCTGCGCGATGTGACGGTGCAAGCGGGCCAGGATTGGTCTATCCTGCATGATGCATTGCGCCGCGAAGGGCGCCTGCATTTCGAAACGTACTGAATCCACAAACATGCGTGGCAATCGGCGCGCGCTGGCGCGCCGATTGCATTTGCGGGGGGAATCCACAAAATGAAGTTCGCCGAATTCAAGGACGGCATGGTCATCAAGGGCGGTCCGGTCACCCTGACGGAAGCCGAGATCCTGGAGTTCGCACGCAAGTTCGATCCCCAGTGGTTCCACACCGATCCCAAGCGTGCCTCTGAAGGGCGCTGGGGCGGCCTGATTGCCAGCGGCTGGCATACCTGCGCGCTGGCGATGCGCATGGCCGTGGACGCGGCGCTGCACGATTCCGAATCCTTCGGCTCGCCCGGCCTGGGCGAGGTGCGCTGGCGCACGCCGGTGCGTCCGGGCGACACCCTGCGCCTCGAAGCGCGCGTGCAGGGCGTGCGCACCTCGTCGTCGCGTCCCGACCTGGGCATCATTACCTGGGCCTGGACGGTCCTGAACCAGCACGACGAAGGCGTGCTGGAGCTGGACGCGACCAGCCTGTTCGATCTGTCCGGCGAAAACTGAGGCTGGCCGTCTAGCGCTTGCCTGTCTGCTTCAGGATGGCGGCGGCTTCAGGACCGGCTGCTGCCTTCCAGTTCTTGACCGAGTCTGCCGCGGCATCCTTTAGCGCGCGCTGCACGGGCAGCGGCACCGACGTATTGATCGCCACGCCGTTCTTGCGCATGTTGGCGTAGTTCTGCTGCAGGCGGCCGTCGATGCGCTTCCATTGTTCGGTTTCGGTCTGCGCCGCCGCCTGGTCGATGGCGCGGCGCGTGCGCGCATCCAGCGCCTGATACGCCTGCAGGTTCATCGTCGCCACCGAGATCGGCATCGCGTAGTTGATTTCCGCGAAGTTGGGCAGGTGCTCCCAGAGCTTGCGGCCCGCGCCGCCGTCGCCTGACGACAGTACCGCGTTCACCTCGCCCGAGGCGATCAGCGGCATCGCATCCGCGAAGGAAATGTTCTGCGCGCGGGCGCCGGCTTTCTGCATGACGTCCTGCGACGTGGCGTCGTAGGTGCGGATGCTCAGCTTCTTCAAGGCGGCGACGCTGTCCAGCTTCTGCTTGGACCAGATGCCGGACGCCGGCCACGGCGTGGTGTACAGCAGCTTCTGCCCATGCGCCGCCAGCAGCTTCTCGTAGGCGGGGCGGGCGGCCTTGTTCAGGTTGCGGGCCTTGGACAACGAGTCCGCCAGGAACGGCAGGGACGACACGCCGAACAAGGGATACTTGGCCGCCAGTGCGCCGGCGAAGGCATCGCCCGCATCCACCTTGCGCGCTTGCACCGCATCGATCATGTCGGACGACTTGATCCCCTTGGACGCGTCATAGCTGGCGTCGATGACCACGTTGCCCGCGGTCTTGGCGCGGACCAGTTCGGCAAACGTGGATACGCCTTGTCCGGGCATGGAGGTGGCCGGATACTCGGTGGCCATCGTGAGGGTGGTGACGGCGTAGGCGCCATGGGCCATGAACGCCATGGCAATGCCTGTCATCAGGCGGAGGGTGGGACAGCCTTGCATGCGCGGCTCCTGGGCTCGGGGGGAAACCTGGTCGGGACACGCGGCAGGGCGCGGGAGCGCCCGGCCCTGTGCCTGGCCGATGCTGCAAAGCGTACGGCGAGTGCAAGGGCTCGCCTATACGGGCTTTCGGCAATGCGCGGGTTGTTGCGGGGACGAGAGCGGCCTGGCGGCAATTACTGGATGGGCAGGCCGTGCATCTTCAAGAAGGACAGCTTGTCCCAGTAACCCCGCTGGAACACGATCCTGCCGCCGCGCACCGTAAAGAATCCGCAGCCGCGCAGTCCCAGGGGATCGCGCCATTCCAGGGCAGCAACCTCGCCGGCTTCATGGATCGTCTCCACGATGCAGGTCATGTCGGCCTGGGCGAACTCCCGTTCAAACATCGCGCGTATGGCCTCGCGTCCGACGATGGGCTCCTGGGTGACCTGATGGTTCACCGCCGCTTCATCGTAAAGCTCCGCCAGGCCAGCGGCATCGGCGGCATTGAACCGTAGGACCCATTCTTCGACCAGTTGCCGCGGAGTCATGTGTGCTTCCTTTTTTTGGGGGGACTTACGTTGTAAACGAAATTTGGGTGGCGCGGCCACAGCCGTCTCGGATTAGCAAAAACTGCGCATTAATGCATGGATATTGCTACGTAATATGCTGTAATTACTAGAAGAATTGCCAGTTATAAAGTACAGTGACCTTATGGAATTCAATGCTCCGTCGGAGGTAAAGTATGAAGCTGGAAGACCGCATGAGTCGCTCGATCAAGCAGCGCGCAGGGGTTGTCGTTTTGCGCTCGGACTTTGCTGATATGGCGAGCGACTCACAGGTCGGGCGAGTCTTGGCCCGCTTCGTCGATGACGGGATGCTTGTACGCATCAGCAAAGGGGCTTTTGCCAAGACCCGCGTCAACCAGTTCACGGGCAAGCCGACCGCTGCAGGAACGCTGGAAATGATTGCTGCGGAGCTTTTTCGCAAGCTCAAGATCTCTGTGAAACCGAGCGCGTTCGTAGCCGAATACAACTGCGGCAAATCGACCCAGATTCCCATGGGGGCGACTGTCAGTACGGGACGCCGGCGCATCACTCGAAAAGTGACTGTAGGGAGCAGCACGCTGACGTATGAAAAGGATCTCAGACGAACAGAAGTCTGATATTGAAGACGCCGCCACGGCAGGCCTGCTGGGCGCCTTGCCGCCTGCCGTCGTTGAGAAAGACCTGCACATCACTGATGTGCTACGAATTCTGGCCCAGATCGAGGTCACGCACATTGCGCATCAGAAAGGCCGCAAGAAGGGGGATCCCAGGCCGGCGTCCATCCCCGTGGCTACGCGCTTGGTCTTCGCCGGCGGGACCTGCCTTTCGAAAGCGCATGGTCTGGTTGAGCGGATGTCCGAGGACATAGACATCAAGGTTGTGCTGGACAATGTGCCGGAAGGCTATGTGCTGCAAGACGGTCACACAGACCGGGCTCGGCTAGGCAATCTGCATCGGCAGGTGGAGCGGCTTCTCACGGATATCGGCTTCCAACTTGTGACCCGTGACGATGAGGATAACCCCGTTGCGCGGGACAGCCGTCGTTACTACTGTCTTTCGATTTCATATGCGGCGCATTTTCAGGACGTATCTGGTGCGCTGCGTCCCGAGCTCAAGCTTGAGCTGATACATCGTTCTACCGTGTTGGCGGCTGAAATGCGCGACATGGGCTACATGTTCGACGGCCTTGTTCCGCGCGTAGCGCCCCTGCGTTTTTCGATGGCATGCATCACGGTCGCGGAGACGCTCGCGGAGAAGGTGTTGTCACTGCTGCGGCGCTGCGCTTGGAACTGGGATGGGCATCAGCGCGGGGAGTACGACGCCGCCTTGGTGCGCCATGTCTATGACGTCTGGCGTATTGCAGAAATCCGGCCCGATGCCTTGGCTGTAGCCCGTCAGATCTTTGCGGAACTGGTCCGAAAAGAGGTAGAGGAATTCCGCGGCCAGCATCCTGGGTTTGATCAAGACGCATACTCGGTGCTGAGGCGCACATTGGCGTCTGCTGCCGTTCATGAAGGATTGAAGACGAACTTCGAGCAACGTCTGAAGCCACTGCTCTACGCTGCGCGGAAGCCGGAATTCGAGACCTGCTATGCGGTCTTTGCGCGTGCTGCAGAACAGTTGCTGAGTCCCCCCGTCTGACTAACGACTTTTCAACGGCACCGGTATCAGGAAGGCGGGCGCGGCGCTCGCTGTCCACGGGCAGCAGGCGCCGCCCTGTGTTGAGTCGCGCAAAAAAAAACCGCCCCGTAGGGCGGTTTTGTCGGAACCGAACAAGCGATCAATAGAACGCCTGGATGCCGGTCTGCGCGCGGCCCAGGATCAGGGCGTGCACGTCGTGGGTGCCTTCGTAGGTGTTGACCACTTCCAGGTTCACCAGGTGGCGGGCCACGCCGAACTCGTCGGAGATGCCGTTGCCGCCGAGCATGTCGCGCGCCAGGCGGGCGATGTCCAGTGCCTTGCCGCAGGAGTTGCGCTTCATGATGGAGGTGATTTCGACGGCGGCAGTGCCTTCGTCCTTCATGCGGCCCAGGCGCAGGCAGCCTTGCAGGGCCAGCGTGATTTCGGTCTGCATGTCGGCCAGCTTCTTCTGGATCAGCTGGTTGGCGGCCAGGGGGCGGCCGAATTGCTTGCGGTCCAGCGTGTACTGGCGGGCGGTGTGCCAGCAGGCTTCAGCGGCGCCGACGGCGCCCCAGGCGATGCCGTAGCGGGCGGAGTTCAGGCAGGTGAACGGACCCTTCAGGCCGGACACGCCGGGCATCATCTGGTCGGCGGACACTTCCACTTCGTCCATGACGATTTCGCCGGTGATCGAGGCGCGCAGGCCGACCTTGCCGTGGATGGCCGGGGCCGACAGGCCCTTCATGCCCTTTTCCAGGATGAAGCCGCGGATCTTGCCGTCGAAGTCGCCGCCGACGCACTTGGCCCACACCACGAAGACATCGGCGATGGGGGAGTTGGTGATCCACATCTTGTTGCCGGAAATCTTGTAGCCGTCGGACGTCTTGACGGCGCGGGTTTCCATGCCGCCGGGATCGGAGCCGTGGTTGGGTTCGGTCAGGCCGAAGCAGCCGATCCATTCGCCGCGAGCCAGCTTGGGCAGGTACTTCTGCTTTTGCGCTTCGCTGCCGAATTCGTTGATGGGCACCATCACCAGGGACGACTGCACGCTCATCATGGAGCGGTAGCCGGAGTCGATGCGTTCGACTTCGCGGGCGATCAGGCCGTAGCTGACGTAGTTCAGGCCGGCGCCGCCGTATTCGACGGGGATGGTGGCGCCCAGCAGGCCCAGTTCGCCCATTTCGGAGAAGATGGCCGGGTCGGTCTGTTCGTTGCGGAACGCGTTCAGAACGCGCGGGGCGAGCTTGTCCTGCGCATAGGCGTAGGCTGCGTCACGCACCATGCGTTCTTCTTCGGTCAGTTGCTGGTCCAGCAACAGGGGGTCTTGCCAGTGAAAGGAAGGATTCGAGGACATGCTGGGTCTCCGCTATGGATTTCGGAATGCTAGAAAGTTTAAACCTAAAATAATTCAGGCGGCAAGCGGCGAATGGAACGGCGGGCGCGCGGCGGCGCCGTTCCGTCCCGCCTTCAGTGCTGCGCCTTGAGCGCTGCGTCGCGGATTTTTTCCAGGGTCGTGCCCGGGGTGATGGTTTCCGGATCGATGAAGCAGTGCAGGATGGCCGGCTTGCCGCTGGCCAGGGCGCGTTCGAAGGCCGGGCCGAACTGCTCGGTGGTTTCGACGCGTTCGCCGTGGCCGCCAAAGGCGCGCGCGTAGTCGGCGAAATCCGGATTCTTCAGCTCGGTCGCGGAAATGCGGCCGGGGTAGTGCTTTTCCTGGTGCATGCGGATCGTGCCGTACATGCCGTTGTCCACCAGCACCACGACGATGGGCAGGTCGTACTGCACCGCGGTCGCGAATTCCTGGCCGTGCATCAGGAAGCAGCCGTCGCCGGCGAAGCAGACCACGGTCTTGTCCGGCGACACGCGCTTGGCGCCCACGGCGGCGGGCAGGCCGTAGCCCATGGAGCCCGACGTCGGCGCCAGCTGCGTGCCGTAGCGGGTGAAACGATGGAAGCGGTGCAGCCAGGTGGCGTAGTTGCCGGCGCCGTTGGTCATGATGGCGTCTGCCGGCAACGTCTTTTCCAGGTAGGCCATGACCTGGCCCATCTGCAGCGCGCCAGGCGTCGTGATGGCGCTGGGGTCGCTCCATTTCTGGTACGACTCGCGCATGGCCTGCGTGCCGGCGGCCCAGGCGGGCTGAGCCGGCGCCTTCAGGCCGGCCAGCGCCTGCGCGAAGGCGGCGGGCGAGGTATTGATGGCCAGGGTGGGGCGGTAGACGCGGCCCAGCTCGGCGGTATCGGGATGCACGTGCACCAGCTTCTGCTTGGGTACCGGTATGTCCAGCAGCGTGTAGGCCTGGCTGGGGTTTTCCGACATGCGGCCGCCCACCAGCAGGATCAGGTCCGCGTCGGCGACGCGCTTGAGCAGCGCGGGATTGATGCCCAGGCCCACGTCGCCGATGAAGCAGGGGTGGTCGGCCGGGAACAGCATCTGGCGGCGGAAAGACACGGCCGTGGGCAGCGCATGGCGCTGCGCAAAATCGGCGAACTGCTGCACCGCGCGGGCGTCCCAGCGCGTGCCGCCCAGGATGGCGACCGGATTCTTGGCTTCGGCCAGCAGCTTTTCCAGGTCGGCCAGTTGGCCGGCCGTGGGGGCGGAATCAATGATTTCGTAACGCGGCGCGTCGGCGACCTTGGCGGCTTCGACCAGCATGTCCTCGGGCAGCGCGATCACGACCGGGCCGGGACGGCCCGAGGTGGCAATGTGGAAGGCGCGCGACACCAGTTCGGGAATGCGTTCGACCTGGTCGATCTCGGTGACCCACTTGGCTTGCGTGCCGAACACGGCGCGGTAATCCATTTCCTGGAAGGCTTCACGTTCGCGCATGCCGCGCTCGATCTGGCCGACGAACAGGATCAGGGGGGTGGAGTCCTGCTTGGCGATGTGCACGCCGGCCAGCGCGTTGGACGCGCCCGGGCCACGGGTCACCATGCAGATGCCGGGTTCGCCGGTCAGCTTGCCGTGGGCGTCGGCCATCATGGCCGCGCCGCCTTCCTGGCGGCACACCGTGACCTTGATGTCCGCATCGTGCAGGCCGTCCAGCACTGCCAGATAGCTTTCGCCGGGGACGCAGAAAACATGTTTGACGCCCTGCGCAACCAGCTGGTCGACCAGGATGTGACCGCCAAGGCGGGATTCTTGCTGGGACATGGGGGTGGTAGTCATGATGAGCCGAGGTTAGGACATCCGAGCATAATGTTCCTTGATCGCACAATGCAATTGATAAAATTGCACAATCTATTGACCCACCGGCACGACCTGCCATGCTGCGCCGCGGCAAGATCCGCGCGGCCGAGCGGCGGGGACGCCCGCCGGCACCTGGCGGTTCCCTCGATATGAGAAACGGCATTCCCAACCTGAGCGCCCTGCAGGCGTTTGAAGCGTCAGCCCGTCTGGGCAGCTTTTCCCGCGCGGCCGAGGAACTGTCCCTGACGCACAGCGCCGTCTATCGCCAGGTGGCCAGCCTGGAGGCGCGCCTGGGCGTGCAGCTGTTCACCCGGGTACGCCGGCGCATCGTGCTGACCGACCATGGGGCCGAGTACGCCGGCCGCATCCGCCACCATCTGGACCAGATCGAAAAAGACACCTTCGGCCTGGTCAGCCGCACCGGCATGGGCCGCAGCATCCATATCGCCGTGGTGCCCACCCTGGCGACGACCTGGCTGATCCCGCGCCTGGCGGATTTCCAGCGCGAGCATGGCGACATCACGGTCAGCCTGTCCGTGCGCACGTTGCCATTCCAGTTCAAGGACCAGCCCTTCGACGGAGCGCTGTATCACGGGGACGGATTGTGGCCAGGCACCCAGGGCGTGCTGCTGTTCCCCGAGCGCGAACTGGTGCCCGTGTGCGCGCCGGAGCTGGCGGCACGCACGCCGGAGCCGGGCGCCAGCGCCTTGTCCGGCATGACCCATTTGCACCTGGCGTCACGGCCCGACGCCTGGCGCCAGTGGTACGCGGCCAATAGCCATCTTTATGGTCCGCACGCCGCCGGCGGCCCGCGCTACGAACTCTTCACCATGGTGATGGCGGCGGTGCAGGCCGGCCTGGGCGTCGGGCTGATGCCGCGCTTCCTGGCCCAGCCCGCGCTGGACCAGGGCACGCTGGCGATGCCCGTGCCGCAATCGCTGTCGGTCAGCCAGGGCTACTACTTCGGCTATCCGCAGCGCAGCGAACGCTCCGAGGCGCTCAAGCTCTTCGAGAGCTGGCTGAAGTCCGCCGCCGCGGGCGTGGGCGGACGCTGAGCCGTAGAATCCTGGCATGCCCGCGACCCGCCCCCCGCTTGAATCCCAGGCCGATATCGACGCCTTCATCGACGCCGTCTGGCTGGAAGACGGCCTGTCGGCCAACACCCTGGCTGCCTACCGGCGCGACCTGACGGGCTTTGCCCGTTGGCTGGAAGACCCCGAAGCCTATGCGCGCGAAATGGCCGACCGCCATGGCGATGCGGCACAGGCCCACGCGCTGCCTGCTGGACCCGCCAAGCCCTTGCGCGATGCCGGCAAGGCTGACATCGAAGCCTGGTTCGCCTTCCGCCACGAGGAAACCCGCGCCACCACCGCCAACCGCAGGCTGGCCGCGCTGCGCCGCTTCTACGCCTGGGCCTTGCGCGAGCACCGCGCCGAACGCGATCCCTGCCTGACGCTGATCGCGGCCAAGCAGCCGCCGCGCATGCCCAAGACGCTGTCCGAGCAGCAGGTGGATGCCTTGCTGCGCGCGCCCGACCTGGAGCAGGCCCGTGGCCTGCGCGACCGCGCGATGCTGGAAACGCTGTATGCCACGGGCTTGCGCGTGTCCGAGCTGGTGGGCATGCGCACGCTGGACGTGAGCCTGAACGAAGGCGTGGTGCGGGTGGTGCTGGGCAAGGGCGGCAAGGACCGACTGGTGCCGTTGGGCGCCGAGGCCGCGCATTGGATCGACCGCTACCTGAAGTCCGCGCGGCCAGAGCTGGCGGCCGGGCGCGTGAGCGATGCGCTCTTCATCACCGGCCGGGCCGAAGCGATGTCGCGCCAGGCGTTCTGGCAACTGGTGAAGAAGTACGCCTTGCTGGCGGACGTGCGCGCGCCGCTGTCGCCCCACGTGCTGCGGCACGCCTTCGCCACGCACCTGCTGAACCACGGCGCCGACCTGCGCGTGGTGCAGATGCTGCTGGGGCATGCCGACATTTCCACTACGCAGATCTACACGCACGTCGCGCGCGAACGCCTGAAGGCGCTGCACGCGACCCACCATCCCCGCGGCTAGCCGGCGCGCGCCGCTTCGAAATTCTTCTTTCACGCATAACCATGAGCAAAGCCCGCCACGTTTCCGAAACGCCCGCCACCCAGTTCCTCAAGCAGAACAAGGTGACGTACACGGAACATACCTATGACTACATCGACCATGGCGGCGCCGGCGAAGCCGCGCGCCAGTTGGGCCTGGATCCGCATGCGGTGGTGAAGACCCTGGTGATGGAGGACGAATCCGCCAAACCCCTCATCGTGGTCATGCACGGCGACCGCGAAGTTTCCACCAAGAACCTGGCGCGCCAGGCCGGGCTCAAGCGCGTCGAGCCCTGCAAACCCGAGGTCGCGCAGCGCCATTCGGGCTATCAGGTGGGTGGCACCTCGCCCTTCGGCACGCGCAAGAAGATGCCGGTGTGGGTCGAGGCCGAAGTGCTGGACTACCCGGTGGTCTACATCAACGGCGGGCGGCGCGGGTATCTGATCGGCATAGACCCCAAGGTACTGGTCACGCTGCTGGGCGCCAAGGGCGTAACCGTCGCGCTGGAATAGGGCGGGCTGGCGTGGGCGTGGTATTCCCATACCACCACCCAAGCCGATGGCGGCGTCACAATAGGGGCGTAGATCAAGAACCGGAGCCCGGCCACGGGCGCTGAACCGGCTTTCCGCCATCCCTAGGAGACAAACATGAGCAAGCGACTGTTGATGCTGGTCGGCGACTACGCCGAGGACTACGAGACCATGGTGCCGTACCAGACCCTGCTGACGGTGGGGCACACGGTGCATGCGGTATGCCCGGACAAGAAGGCGGGCGACACCATCGCGACTGCGATCCATGACTTCGAAGGCGCACAGACCTACACCGAAAAGCGCGGCCACAATTTCGCGCTGAACTATGACTTCGATCGCGTCGAGCCGTCGTCCTACGACGGCCTGGTGATTCCGGGCGGCCGCGCGCCGGAGTATCTGCGCCTGAACGAAAAGGTGCTGGACATCGTGCGCGCCTTCGACAAGGAGGGCAAGCCCATCGCGGCGGTCTGCCACGGCGCGCAACTGCTGGCCGCGGCCGGCATCCTGAAGGGCCGCACCTGCTCTGCCTATCCGGCGTGCGCACCGGAAGTGCGCCTGGCAGGCGGCACCTATGCCGAGATCGGCATCGACCAGGCCTACACCGACGGCAATCTGGTGACGGCGCCGGCCTGGCCCGCGCATCCGGCCTGGATGTCGCAATTCCTGGCGGTGTTGGGCACGAAGATCACGCCCTGATCTTCACCGCCACAAAGCGCCAGGGCCGCAAACATGCGGCCCTGGCGCTTTTCCTTTACGGCTTGGAAATCAGGCGAAATCGAGCACGATGCGGCCTTCGATCTGGCCGCGCCGCATGCGGTCGAACACGTCGTTGATGTTCTCCAGGCTTTCGGTGGCGACGGTGGCGTGCACCTTCCCCTCTTCGGCGAACTGCAGCGATTCCTGCAGGTCCAGGCGCGAACCCACGATGGAGCCGCGCACGGTGACGCCGTTGAGCACCATGTCGAAGATCGACAGCGGGAAGTCGCCCGGCGGCAGGCCGTTGAGCGCCACGGTCCCGCCGCGGCGCACCATGCCCAGCGCCTGCTCGAAGGCCTTGGGCGATACCGCCGTGATCAGCGCGCCGTGCGCGCCGCCGATCTCGCGCTTGAGGTAGGCGGCCGGGTCGATGGTCTTGGCGTTGACCGTGACCTCGGCGCCCAGGCGGCGGGCGAAGTCCAGCTTGGCGTCGTCGATGTCCACCGCGGCCACGTTCAGGCCCATGGCCTTGGCGTACTGCACCGCCATGTGGCCCAATCCGCCAATGCCCGAGATCACCACCCAGTTGCCCGGACGGGTGTCCGTCATCTTCAGGCCCTTGTAGACGGTCACGCCGGCGCACAGCACGGGCGCGACCTCGACGAAACCGACGTTCTTGGGCAGCAGGCCCACGTAGTTGGCGTCAGCCAGCGCGTATTCGGCGAAGCCGCCGTTCACGGAGTAACCGGCGTTCTTCTGTGTTTCGCACAGCGTTTCCCAGCCGCCCAGGCAATGCTCGCAATGCCCGCAGGCGGAATACAGCCAGGGTATGCCGACGCGGTCGCCTTCCTTCACATGGGCCACGCCCGCGCCCACCGCGACCACATGGCCGACGCCCTCGTGACCGGGAATGAAGGGCGGGTTGGGCTTGACGGGCCAGTCGCCTTCGACCGCGTGCAGGTCGGTGTGGCAGACCCCGCAGGCTTCAATCTTTACCAGCAATTCGCCCGGACCCGGGCGCGGCACCGCGACTTCTTCGATTGCCAGGGGCTTGCCGAATGCTCGTGCAACCGCTGCTTTCATGGTTTTATCCATCACTGCCTCCGAAGTCTGATCAAGATTCCTTATGCTCGAACGTGGACGCTTTCCCGACCATGATTTATATCAACCGAGCGGGCTGCCCGCCGATGCCGGAAACGTGTGGTTGCAGAAAGAGGCCGGCCGCCGCGCCCTTGCCCGGGCCGCGGCAAACGGCGTACAGTCAGCCGTAGGCCTCCCGGCCCAGGCCTCGCGCCCAGTCCCGAGTTCCAGGAGCTCCCATGTGTGAAATTTTCATCCGCGCCAGCGAACAGTCCTACGCGCCCGAAACCCGTTCGCTGCGGCTGCATGGCGTGGCTACCAGCCTGAGGCTGGAACAGTTGTTCTGGCAGGTATTGGAAGAAATCGCCGGCCGGGACGGCATGCGCGTGACGCAGCTGATCGAACGTTTGTACGACGAACTGATCGAGTATCGCGGCGAGGCCGCCAATTTCACGTCGTTCCTGCGCGTATGCTGCCTGCGCTACCAACTGTTGCAGGCGGAGGGCCGCATTCCGTTGGATGCGGCCGTGCCGATCCGTTCGCTCAACCCGCAGGCCGTGCTGGAAGGCTTGCCGCCCACGCTGTACGACGCCCAGCCTCTGCGCCCGAAACGCAAGGCTGCCTAATCCGTCAACACTGGCGCCGCCGCCACGGCAAAAAGCAAAGGGCCCGAATTCTCGGGCCCTTTGTTCATGTGGAGGCAGCGCAGCAGGCGTTCAGCCGCCAGACTGGATCGACGCCATCGCCACTTCGTTCTGCACGATGCGGCGGATGCGCACCGCATCGCCGATGCGTGAGAGTTTGCCTTGCGAATCCAGCAGCACGATGGCCAGATCGCGGCCGTTGATGCGGGCCAGCATGACCAGGCATTCGCCGGCTTCGTTGATGTAGCCGGTCTTGGACACCTTGATGTCCCAGTCGGGCTTGCGCACCAGCAGGTTGGTGTTGCGGAAGGTCTGCGTGCGGTTGTTGACCTCGACGTCGTACTCGGTATCGGTGGAGTAGCGGTGGATCAGCGGGCGCTGGGAGGCCGCGCGCAGCAGTCGGGCCAGATCGTGCGGCGACGAGACGTTGTCGCTGGACAGGCCGGTGGGTTCGATGAAGCGGGTGCTGGTCATGCCCAGCGCCTGCGCCTTGGCGTTCATGGCGGCCACGAAAGCCGGCAGGCCGCCCGGATAGTGGCGGCCCAGCGCGTTGGCTGCGCGGTTCTCGGACGACATCAGAGCCAGGTGCAGCATGTCGCCGCGCGACAGCTTGGTGCCCACGCGCAGACGGGAGGTGGTGTGCTTGAGGCCGTCGACGTCTTCGTCGGTGATCTCCAGCATTTCGTCCATGGGCAGGTTGGCGTCGACCACGACGACGGCCGTCATCAGCTTCGAGATCGAAGCGATGGGGCGCACTACGTTTTCGTTCTTGGCGAAGATGACCGTGGACGTTTCCAGATCCTGCACGTAGGCGGTGCTGGAACGCAGGGCGGCGGCTTCGGCGCGCACCGAGGAGGCGGGCGGCGGCATGGCGGCCGAACCGACTGCGGCGGCAGCGGCGGCCCGTTGCGCGCGCGACGGCTTGTTTGGCTTGCCGTTCTTGCCGGCGGCCGCGCCCTTCTTGGGCGGCGTGCCCTTGGCTGCGACCTGCTTGCCGCCTTTGGGGGCGGCGGCTTTCTTGCCGGAGGAGGATTTGGGGGGAGCTTTCTTGGCGGAGGAGGCGGCTTGTTTGCCGGAGGCGCTCTTGCCGGAGCTGGCTTTGGGGGCCGGAGCCTTCTTTGCTTGTTGCGCCTTGCAGGCCGACGACTTGGCGTTGGTCTTGCAAGGGTCCGTATTCTTCGCGGCTTGGGCGGCGGGGGGCAGGAGCGCGCACACCGCCAGCGCCACAGGCGCTATCGCGTTCGCAATCGCACGTTTCCAGGGAAATGCCATGGTTTGAGCTGGCTTGTCAGTCTGTCAGTAAATGTTTCTTAAGCCGGCGTTTCGTCGGGCCAGAAAAAGTCCAGATGAATTAGAGGCTTACGCGTCGAATTTAAACAGCAATTTCAAGTTGCGCGCAAGGCGATTCGCTATCATCGTCCAAAAAAATAATAGTGACGTATTGACGCAGCTTCAATTCGTCACAAGACAAGTGCGAGAAGCTAACGGCAGGCCGCGCGTGAGCGTAGCCCGGATTAACCCTCATCCGGCTGAACGCGCGAGGTTTTTGTCCATGCCGGAGCAGGCAAACCGCGCTCACAAAAGCGCAGGGCTTCGGGCGCGTAGGGGATGCAGGGAAGGGGGCGTCGGAACCGACGACAGAGATGGCCTCGCCGGGTGGAATCGAACCACCAATTGACCCTTAGGAGGGGCCGGTTATATCCATTTAACTACGGCGAGACTATTGCTGATCAGGCGGCAGCGTCGGTCGAGTGACCGCGCTTGCTTGCTAAGGCCTTGATATCGCTACGATTCTGTCGGCCCTGAGTTTATCACTGGGGGCACGGGTTTCGGCGCAGGACGCAAGTCTATCAGCAGGCGGCGCAAGCCCCAAATCCGTTGCCCTGCAACCGGCTCGCTGGACCCGACGCCCAACGTGGCTATTGCCGGAGCGCGGAGGCTATTTGTATATGATGACCGGGTCCCGCGCTGCGCGCCGGACCGTCCCGTGGAGGGGGCGACGAACAAAACAACGAAAAACGGGTTTCATGTCTAACCAAACCGATACGAATTTCATCCGTACCCTGATCGTGGGTACGCTGGTGGTGCTGCTCGCGATGGGGGTGCGCGCCACCTTCGGGCTCTTCATGCAGCCGATGGGGCTGGCGCAAGGCTGGGGACGCGAAGTGTTCTCCATGGCCTTCGCTTTGCAGAACCTGGTGTGGGGCGTGGCCTGTATCTTCATGGGCATCATGGCCGACCGCTACGGTTCGGGCCGCACCATCGCGCTGGGCGCGCTGCTGTACATGCTGGGCATGATAGGCACGCGCTTCGCCACGGATGAAGCCACGCTCTATCTGACGGCCGGCGTGCTGGTCGGATTGGGCCAGGCCGGCACGACCTTTCCGGTGATCCTGCCCGTGGTGGCCCGCGCGGTTCCGCCCGCCTACCGCAGCACGGCGATGGGCATCGCCAGCGCTGGCGGCTCGCTCGGTCAGTTTGCCGTGGTGCCCACGGGACAGGTGCTGATCAGCGGCCTGGACTGGACGGGCGCATTGTGGGTGCTGTCGCTGTTCGTCGCTTGCGGCGCGCCCCTGGCGTATTTCCTGCGCGGACGTCCGCAGGCCCACACCGGGCCGCAGCAATCGCTGGCCTCGGCGGTCAAGCAGGCGGTACGCCACCCCTCGTTCCATTTCCTGTTCTGGAGCTACTTCGTCTGCGGCTTCCACACCGCCTTCATCACGCTGCACTTGCCCGCCTATGTCACGGACGGCGGCCTGAGCGCGGGGCAGGGCGCGACCGCCATTGCGCTGATCGGCCTGTTCAACGTGCTGGGCTCGTTCTATGCCGGCAAGCTGGGCGGCAAGTACAGCAAGAAACGGCTCCTCGCCGTGGTGTACGGCATGCGCGCCTTCGGCATTCTGCTGCTGCTCTGGATGCCGTTGTCGCCATGGGTGCTGTACGCCTTCGCCGCGTGGATGGGTTTGTTCTGGCTGGGGACCGTGCCGCTCACGCAAGGCCTGATCGGCCAGATCTACGGCCTGCGCTATGCGGCCACGCTGTCGGGCATCGTCTTCCTGGGGCACCAGCTGGGCAGTTTCATCGGCGTATGGCTGGGCGGATATGCCTATGCCAAGACCGGCAATTACGACGCCGTCTGGTGGCTGGGCGTGGCCCTGGCCGTCATCGCGGCGCTGTTGTGCCTGCCGGTGCGCGAACAGCCGGTTGCCCAGCCGGCCGCGGCCTGAGACGTTCATGAACCCTGCCAATCGTTCCGCGCCCGCCGCCCGCCGCCATCGCGGCTGGCGCGCGATTGGCGCGCTGGCCCTGGTTGCCGTCCTGGGCCTGGCTTTCTGGGGCTACACCACGCCGGAAATGCAGATCCACTGGGAAAACCTGGCCGCGCTCTGCGGCTTCTAGGCGTTTTTTCCGCTCGGCCTCGCGGTATCCTACGGCGGTATTTCTCCCCTCATCGCGCGCCGCCTGCGGGCGGGCGCTACGGATGCCCATGCAGGACTCATCGCCCTCCTATCCCGATCTATCGCTGCCGGACATCGGCGGCATGCCTGCCGCCGACACGCTGGTGCTGACGGTGAACAACCGCCTATCGCGCCGGCTTACGCTGGAGCTGGCGGGCCTGCTGCGCCAGGAGCGCCAGGTCAGCGAATTGCCGCGCATATTGCCGCTATCCGCCTGGCTGGCCGATGCCGCCAATGAACTCGCGTTCGAGACGGATGGCGATGTGCCTGCCTATCGGCTGGACAGTTTCGCCACGCAACTGGTGTGGACCGAGGCGATCCGCGCTGAAGAAGCCGAGCGCGTGCTGTTGGATGCGAGCCAGGCCGCGCGCTTGTCGATGGATGCAGACCTGCTGATGGACGAATGGCAACTGCACGTGCCTTCGGGCGCGGATACCGACGAATACCGCGGCTTCGCGAAATGGCGGGTTCGCTACCGCCAGGCGCTGGCCGGCATCGATGCCGAGGATGCCAACCAGGGCTATGCGCGCGTACTGCGGGCGCTGGAGGACGGACGCCTGCCCGTGCCGCGCCAACTTGTGCTGGCCGGATTCACGGACATGTCGCCGCGCTTTCGCCGGCTGCTGCAGGCGTTTGAAGAGCAGGGCGCGGCCGTTGCGCAGTGGCGCGACGCGCAGCGCATTGAAACGCCGGCGCGCAGGTTCGAGGCCGCCGATCAAGGCGCGGAATGGCGCGCTGCCGCGGCCTGGGCGGCCGAGCGCTTGAAAATGCATCCCCATGGCCGCTACGCCATCGTCTCGCCCCAACTGGAGGCGGAATCGCCGTTCGCGCGGCGGGTGCTGAGCCAGGCCCTGGCCGGGCGTGGCGGCGAAGCCGCGTACGCCTTCAACGTGGCGGTGGGGCGGCCGTTGAACGAATGGCCGATGGCGCGCGCCGCGCTCGCTTGGTTGCGCGCCCTGGCCGAATGCGCGCCGGGCAAGGGCTGTGGCGTGGAGGTGCTGGGCGCGGCCCTGTTGGGCGGGCATTGCGCGGGCGACGTGCGCGACCGCGCGCGGCTGGCCTCGATCGACGCGCGCTGGCGGCGCCAGGCGCAACTGCATGTCGGCCCGCAGGATTGGCGCAAGCTGCTGGCGGACTTGCCAGCGTTGGCGCAGGCCTGGAATCAGGCCATGGAAATCTGGACGCAGGGCGGCCGCCAGGCCACTTGCGACGTGTGGATGTTGCGCATGAAGGCCGCGCTGATGGCGCTGGGCTTTCCCGGCGAAGGCGTGCTGGACAGCGTCGGCTATCAGGTGATGGGCGCCTTGGGCGATGCGCTGGGCAGTTTTTCGGCGCTGGCGCCGGCCGCCGGGCGCCTGGGCGGCGTGGCCGCCGTGAACCTGCTGGAAAGCGTGGCGCGTTCCGCCTCGTTCCAGCCGCAACGCGATCCGCAGGCGCGCCTGGACGTGCTGGGTTTGCTGGAAGCCGAGGGCGGCTATTGGGACGGCGTCTGGGTGTTGGGCCTGACCGATGACGTGTTGCCGGCCTCGCCCAAGCCCAATCCGCTGTTGCCGCTGGCAGTGTTGCGCCAGGCCAAGGCGCCGCGCGCCACGCCCGAGCGCGAACGCGAATGGGCCGAAGGCATGTACGCGGCATTGTGTCGCTGCGCGCCCGAGATCATCGTCAGCCACGCGCACATGGACGGCGAACGCGAGCTGCGTCCGTCGCCGCTGATCGCGGCGGCAGCGCTGACGGACTGGACGCCCGCGGCGGCGCAAGCGTTGCCGGCCTTGCCGCAGGAATCGCTGGACGACGCGCAAGGGCCCGCTCTGGCGGCCGGCAATCGTGGCGGCGGCGGCCTGGACGTGCTGGACACGCAGGCGCGCAATCCGCTGTGGGCCTTCGTGCGGCATCGCCTGGGCGGCCGCGAAATGGCGCCCTATGCGGATGCGGCCACGGTCAACGTGCGCGGCCAGTTTTTGCACAAGGCGCTGGAACTGGTGTGGGGCATGATGCCCGACCAGGACGCGCTACACGAAGTCATGGCCACGGGCCGCCTGCCTGCCTTGCTGGAGCAGGCGGTGGCGCAAGCCGCGGACGAGGAACTGAAAGACTACGCGCCCGCCTTGCGCACGCTGGAATGCCAGCGCGCCCAGGCCGTGCTGGCGTCCTGGCTGGATATGGAAGCGCAGCGCCTGCCCTTCGCGGTGGCGCAGGTGGAAAAGAACCATCAATGGCAGCGCGGCGCGCTCAACCTGAAGCTGCGGCTGGACCGCATCGATACCCTCGGCGATGGCCGCAATGTCATCGTCGATTACAAGACCGGCGTGGCGGCGGCCAAGCCCGAACCCGACTGGTCGCGCAGTCGCCCCGTGAACGTCCAGTTGCCGTTCTATGCCTCGGTGCTGGCGGACGCCGCGGGCGGCGAAGTGGCGGGCCTGGTGCTGGCACAGATCCATGCGCGGCAGGTCGCCGCACAAGGCCTGGCCGACGAGGACCTGGGCGTGCCCGGCGTTACGCTGGCCAGCGACAGCAAGTACTTCGACGGGCTGTCCTGGCCGGAGATCCGGCAGCGCTGGCGCAGTGCCATCGAAGCGCTGGCCGACGAGTACGCCGCGGGCTACGCGGCCAACGTCGCGTATCGCCGCGACGACCTGAAATACTGCGATGCATTGCCGTTCCTGCGTTTGCATCTGGACGACGAGGACGCATGAGCCATGGCTGAACAAGAACGCTTGCCGCATGACCATATGGCGCGCGCCGACGCGCTGGATCCGACCCGTTCGTTTCTGGTGCAGGCGCCCGCCGGCTCGGGCAAGACCGAGCTGCTGACGGACCGCATCCTGGCGCTGCTGGCCACTGTGAACCGTCCGGAGGAAATCGTCGCCATCACCTTCACGCGCAAGGCCGCGTCGGAGATGCACGCGCGCGTGCTGAGCAAGCTGCGCCGCGGACTGGATGCCCCGCCCGAAGCCATGCACGAGCGCCGCAGCTGGGAACTCGCGCGCGCCGCATTGGCACGCAACGACGAGCAGGGCTGGCATCTGCTGGACCATCCCGCGCGCCTGGCCATCCGCACCATCGACTCCTTCTGCGCGGGCCTGGTGCGCAGCATGCCTTGGTTGTCGGAGCTGGGCGGCATGCCCGAGATCACGGATGATGCGCGCACCCACTACGAGGCGGCGGCGCGCGCCACCCTGGACCTTGCCGACGACTACGAGGCCGTGCGCATCCTCCTCAAGCATCTGGACGTGGACGTGCAGGCCGCCAAGGAGGCCATCGCCGACATGCTGGGTCAACGTGACCAGTGGCTGCCACTGCTGCGCCACGGCTCCGACCGCGAGGGCATGGAAGCCATGCTGGCCGAGGCCATCGGCGAAGACCTGGACGCGCTCAGCGAGGCCATGCCCTATGGCTGGGCCGAAGCGCTATGCGGCCCGGCGCGGCTGGCTGCCGCCAATCTGCAGGATGGAGAGACCGAAAACAAGCTGCTGGCCTTGCTGGACTGGACAGAAGAGCCTCCGCCTGACGCCGAAGCGCTGGAGCTCTGGCAAGCCGTGGCGCATCTGCTGCTGACGGGCACCGGCACCTTGCGCAAGACCGTCAACAAGAACCTGGGCTTTCCTGCCAAGTGCGCGCACAAGGACCCGTTCGTGGCGTGGCTGGAAGCCGCCGACCCGGATGCAGTCTGGGTGCGCCGCCTGCATGCGGTGCGCGACGTGCCCGCGCCACATTTCACCGATGCGCAATGGGAGGTGCTGGGCGCGCAGCTGATGACGCTGGCGCTGGCGGTGGCGCAGTTGCGGCTGCGCTTCGCCGACACGGGCGAGGTGGATTTCATCGAAATCTCGCAGCGCGCCGCGGCCGCGCTGGGCAGCGCCGACGATCCGGGCGAACTGCTGCTGAAGCTGGACGCCTCGATCCGCCATCTGCTCATCGACGAATTCCAGGACACCAGCCAGACCCAGCTGGACCTGCTGCGCACGCTGACCTCGGGCTGGCAGCAGGGCGACGGCCGCAGTCTGTTCCTGGTGGGCGACCCGATGCAGTCCATCTACCGTTTCCGCAAGGCGGAAGTGGGCCTGTTCCTGGAAGTCGCCGACATCGGCGTAGGCGAACTGCAGCCGGATTTTCTCAACCTTACCGACAACTTCCGCTCGCAAGCGGGCATCGTCGAATGGGTCAACCAGTCGTTTGCGCAGTTGCTGCCCCGGCGCAGCGATGCGGCGGCGGGAGCCATCGCCTACAGCCCGTCCACCGCTTTCCATGAAGCGCTGCCGGAACCCGCTGTGCGCTTTCACCCGGCCTGGTCGCGCGAGGGCGCGGCCCCCGCGGAAGCGCAGGCTGAAGACATTGCGGTGGACCTGGTACGCCAGGCGCTGATCGACCACAAGGGGGCCAAGCATCCCGTCGCCGTGCTGGTGCGGGCACGCAGCCATCTGGGCAACCTGACCCGCCGCCTGGCGCAGGAAGGCATACGCTGCCGCGCGGTGGACCTGGTGCCGCTGGCTCTGCGGCCGGTGGTGGCAGACCTGGTGCAACTGGTGCGGGCGTTGTCGCATGCAGGCGACCGTCTGGCCTGGCTGTCGGTGCTGCGCGCGCCGTACTGCGGCTTGACGCTGACATCCCTGCAGCGCTTATTCGGCGACGACCACATCACGCCGGTGCCGGTGCTGCTGGAGCGCGCCCTGCGCATCGCGCCGCAGACCGTACCTTCATCCGCCACCAGCGCGCCTCAGGGGTCATTGTTCGACGCGGCGCCCGCAGCGCCGGACACGCCATCGGCGCAAAGCGTGCTCGGCGCCGACGAGTTCGAGCGCTTACGTCAGGTGGCGGGCATCCTGCTCGACAAGCGCAACGCCTCGGGCGCCATGCCTTTCGCGGCGTGGGTGGAGTCGCTGTGGCGCCGCCTGGGCGGCCCGGCGTTGTACGCCGGACTGTCTGTCGCCAACGACGCGGAAAGCCTGTTCCAGCTGGTCGAACGCCTGGCGCCGCACGGCGCCATCGACGTCGCGGCCCTGGACGCCGGCATCGCGCGCTTGTTCGCCGCGCCGGACGCGGCGGACGAAGACACGGGCGCGGTCGAAATCATGACCATGCACAAGTCCAAGGGACTGCAGTTCGAAACCGTCATCCTGTACGGCCTGCACCGCGCGCCGCGCGGCGATCAGGCGCCGCTCGTGCGCTTTGAGCAGAGCGGCGGCCGCGTGCTGTTCGGTCCGGTAAAGCCGCGCGCCGAAACCGAGGCCGACCCCCTGTCGCGCTACCTGGGCGCGCGCGAGGCGCGCCGCGCATCCTACGAAATCGATCGCCTGCTGTATGTGGCAGCGACGCGGGCGCGCAAGCGCCTGCACCTCGTGGGCCACGTGTCGGTGGACGAAGCCAGCGGTCAGGTCAAGACGCCGTCCTCCGCCAGCCTGCTGGGCCGCTTGTGGCCCTGCCTGGCCACACCGACACCGCCGTCGCTGGATGGCGAAACGGTGGTGCAGGAAGCCGACGGTCCCGAGTGGCAGGGCGAACCCTTGCGGCGCGTGGACCGCGCGGGCCTGGCGCAATTGGCGCGCGTGGCGGACGTGGCGGTCAGCCCCGGCTTTGGCGCCGCAGCGCGCGGCGCCTGGGGCGATGGCGGCGAACATCCCGCCTGGCAACTGGAGGCCGGCTACGACGCCGCCATCGGCACCTTGTCGCATGCCTGGCTGGCGCGCATCGGCCAGGACGGCGTTCAGGCCTGGTCCGCCGACGCGCTGGCCGAACGCCTGCCCGCCATGCGCCGTCAACTCACGCGCGCCGGCATCCCCGCCAGCCAGGCCGACGCCGCCTCCGAGGCCGTGCTCGAAACCCTGCAAGCCACCCTGGCCGACGAACGCGGCCTGTGGCTTTTGTCCCAATCCGGCGCCCGCCGCGAATGGCCCCTGATCGACGCCGCCGGCAAGGTGTCCGTCATCGACCTGGCCCTCAGCACCGAAGACGGCTGGCTCATCGTCGACTACAAAACCGGCCGCCCGCACCCCGGCGAAACCCCCACCGCCTTCGCCGGTCGCATGCGCCAACGCCACGGCGACCAACTGTTGCGCTATTGCGCGCAGGTCACGGCGCTGGACGGCCGCGCAGCGCGCGCCGCCCTCTACTTTCCGCGGGCCCGCGCCTGGATCGACCTGTTGTAGCGCGGGCCGCCGGCCCGGTGGCCGTCAGGTAAACGAGCGCACCGAATTGTTGATGCCGCGGGCGCAGTCGAACACTAGCGGACCCAGTCGCGCCAGCGCCTCTTCAAGGGTCCAGCGGCTGGTTGGCGCCACTATGTGCACGGCGGCAACGGGCGTGCCGCGCTGGCCCATGATGGGCGCGGCAATCGTCATGTCGCCCAGGAACAGCTCTTCCTTGTTGTACGCGATGCCTTCGCGCCGCGCTTGGCGGACGATCTCCATCAACCTGGTTGGATCGGTCTCGGTCCATTGCGTATGGCGCTGCAGCGGCGATGCATCGAGTATGGCCTGGGCGGCGTCTTCCGGCAGCGCTCCCAGGTAGGCGCGGCCGCTGGCCGTGCAGTACATCGGGATGCGGCTGCCGATGGGCATGTGGATGGGAATGAACTTCGCTGCCACGACCCGGGACACGTAGACCATTTCGTGGTCCAGGGGTTCGGTCAGGTTGACTGTTTCCCCGGTGATGTTGGACAGTTCGGCCAGAAATGGATTGGCGGCTTCGACCAGCGGGTCGGCCGCGATGTAGTTGTAGCCGAGTTCCAGCACTCGCAGCGTGGGGCTGAACTTGCGCGTCTTGGGCGATTTGCTGATGAGGCCCAGTTTTTCCAGCGTGTACACGGTGCGCTGGGCCGTGCTGACGCTGGTGCCCACGGCTTGCGCCACTTCCGACAAGGACATTGCGCTTTGCGCGCCGCGGAACGCGAACAGCACTTTCAGCCCTCTCGCGAACGAGTGATTGAACATGCCATCGTCGACTTCCAGTTCGGCCTGTTCCAGCATTTTGGGCTCCTCGTTTTCCCGAATTTTGGGTGTTAATTATCGCCTAGCGGTAATATTAAATCTTCATGCGGGATTTTACTATTGCCCAAAGCATATTCGTTCCAATATTCTGCGCTCATTCATCTGTTTTGCCGGAGTGTGTGAGCATGGGGCAGGGTCAGAAAACAGCGGGGACGCCGATCCTCCAGGTCCAGAACGTCAGCAAGACGTTTGGCGCGTCGGCGGCATTGAAGGGCGTCAGCCTCGATGTGCGCGAAGGCGAGTTTCTGACGCTGCTGGGCCCGAGCGGCTGCGGCAAGACCACGCTCATCCGGATCATCGCCGGCTTCGAAACACCCACCTCCGGCGAGGTGCGGATCGACGGGCTGTCGATCCTGTCCGCGCCGCCATACCGCCGTCCCCTCGGGATGGTTTTCCAGAACCTTGCCTTGTTTCCGCACCTCACCGTCGCGGAGAACATCGGCTACGGCCTGAGGATGCGTCGCGAAACGCCTGCCGCCATCCGCAGCAAGGTGGAGCGCTCGCTGGCGATGGTGGGCCTGGAGGGTTATGGCGCGCGCTACATCGGCCAAATCTCCGGCGGACAGAAGCAGCGCGTGGCGCTGGCGCGCGCCATCGTCATGGAGCCGCGGGTGCTGCTACTGGACGAGCCACTCGGCGCCCTGGATATGAAAATCCGCCGCCAGATGCAGACCGAGCTGAAGCTGATCCAGGAAAAGCTCGGCACCACTTTCATCTTCGTGACGCACGACCAGGAAGAAGCCCTGACCATGTCCGACCGCGTTGCCGTGTTCCGCAACGGTCTGATCGACCAGGTCAGCGATCCCGCCACCATCTACGAAAAGCCGCAGACCCGCTTCGTTGCGGAGTTCGTGGGCGACACGAACTTCTTCGAAGGCGTGGTGCAGACCGGCGCGGCGCGCGTGGACTGCGCCGAACTCCGCTGTGCCTTTGATCTGCCGGAGCCGTGTTTCGCCGCGGGCAGTGCCGTGGGTGTGTCGCTGCGCCCCCAGCACCTGAAGCTGACGCCGATGGCCGGCGCGCGCCTGCAGGCCCGCGTGGAACGCCGCGTCTACGCCGGACAGAACACCCGCGTCTGGCTACAGGCCGGCGCCCGCACCTTGATCGCCGACTGGCCTGCGCAGGACGGACTGCCCCTGCCCGAACAGGGCGCAGCCGTTGGACTGACCTGGGACGACAGCCGCATTTCGGTCGTTTCCCTCTAGCGCTGTTCACTCTTACTGGAGTCGCACAATGAGCATCCATCGATTCGCCAACTGGACCACCGCCGCGTTCATGGCCGTTTGCGGCGCAGCCGGCGCGCAGGAAATCACCATGGCCACCTGGGGCGGCGGCGTCGGTGCGGCGTGGCGCGAGGCCTACGCCGAGCCCTTCACCAAAGAGACCGGAATCGGCGTGAAGATCGTCGAAGTGCCCACGCCCGAGGCCCAGGTGCGCGCGCAGAAGGACGCACCCAAATTCAACGCGGCATTGTCGTCATTCTTCGAGGCCTCGCAGATGTACAGCGACGGTCTGCTCGAAGATTTCGACATGAGCGAGGTGCCGGCGCTGAAGAACGTGCCTGAGAAGTACCTGCTCAAGACGCCCGGCGGGCGCCTGATCGGCGTCAGCACCTATTTCGCCTACTACGGTATCGCGGTCAACAAGGACCTGGCCAAACCCTCCGATTTTTCGTCGTGGAAAGCGCTCGGCGATCCCAAATGGGCGGGCAAGCTATCCGTTACCCGCCCGGTCTACAGCTCGGCCTATGACCTGACCATCATGTCGGTGGCCGAAGGCGGCAATGAGCGCGACACCGCCAAGGGTTTGGCCCTGCTGACCGCGCTGGGCAAGAACTCGCTGGCGATGTACAGCTCGATGGCGCAGATGAACCAACTGCTGCAGCGCGGCGAGGTCACGGCGGCTCCCTATTACTCGACCCGCGTCTGGCAGATGAAGCGCGACGGGCAGACCAATATCGAGATGGTCATCCCCAAGGAGGGCGCGCTGATCCTGCCCTACATCGTGGTTGTGCCCAAGAAGGCGCAGGGCCGCGCCAGCTACCTGAAGTGGCTGAACTACGTGGCGCAGCCGGAAGGGCAGTCGCGCATCGCCGACATCGCCGGCTATCTGCCGCTGAACAGCATGGCCAAGTTGTCTGCGGCCACTGAAAAAGAACTGGGACAACCGCTGAAAGCCCTGCGCGACCAGCTCTACCAGCCGGATTGGAACTACATCGCCGAATCCCGCAAGTCGCGCATCGAGCTGGTCGAGCGCGCCATGGCGGGCGCTGGCCGGTAAGCCCGGAGCCGCCTCGATGAAATCGACCCGGCCGCCGCTGATACTGCTGCTTCCTCCAGCGATCCTGATCCTCATGTTCGTCACGGGAATCGCCTATCTCGTCGTCGAATCGCTGCGCGCCGGGGAAGGTTTCGGCTTGGGCAACTTCGCCAGCTTCTTCGCTCGGGCCGACTACGTCGCGGTGCTGTTGCGCACGATAGGGATCGCGCTGGTTGTCACGCTGTTCTCCGTGCTGGTCGGTTATCCCATCGCCTATGCCATCTCGCGCTACCGGGGCAATCGGAATCTCCTGATGATGCTGGTCATCACGCCGTGGCTGGTCAGCGTGGTGGTGCGCACCTACGGCTGGGTGGTGATCCTGGGCCCCAAGGGCACCTTGAACTCGCTGCTATTGTCGCTCGGTCTGATCGATACGCCCATGCGGTTGATCTTCAACATGACCGGCGTCGTAATCGGCCTGGTGCATGTCTTCTGTCCATTCTTCATCGTTTCGGTGTTGGCGGTGCTGCTGCACCTGGACCGCGCGCTGGACGAGGCGTCGCAAACCTTGTCGGCTGGCCCGGTGAAGACCTTTATGCACGTCACCTTGCCGCTGAGTCTGCCGGGCGTTATTACCGGGGCCATGCTGGTCTACCTGCTGTCCACCGGCGCCATCGTCACGCCGCTGCTGCTGGGCGGCGTGCGCGACGGCATGCTGGCCACGCAGATCTACCAGGACGTGTTGCAGGTCTTCGACTACCCGAAGGCCGCCAGCATGGCGATCGTCCTGCTGTTCGCGGCGTTCTCGCTGGTCATCCCGCTGCAATGGCTTGAACGCCGCGTCGCCGCGCGCGTGTCCGGAATGGGAGTTTGATATGCGCTGGCTCTACCGCTTGCTGCTGGTGCTGCTGTTCGGCTTCCTGCCTTTGCCCATCCTGGTGGTGGCGGTGTCGTCGTTCACCTCCACGGGTTATTTCACCTTGCCTCTGGCCTCGCTGTCGTGGCGCTGGTACCTGGAATTCTTTACCGACGCGCAGTGGCTGGGCCTGCTGGCCGTCAGCGCCGGCATCGCCTTGCTGGTGGCGTTCATCAGCACCTCGGCGGCCCTGTTGGCCGCGTTGGTGCTGGACCGCAGCCGCATCAGGGGTAGCGGCCTGATGGAGTCCCTGATCATGCTGCCGCTGGTGTTTCCCAACGCGGCGCTGGGCGTGGCCTTCCTGGGACTGCTCGGCTTGCTGGGCGTCAGCGGCTCGTACCTGGGCATCGTGCTGGCGCATTGCATCATTACGCTGCCGTTCGCCTATCGCCCCATCCTGAACTCCTTGCGCAAGCTGGACCCCGCGCTGGGAGAAGCCAGCATGAGCCTGGGTGCGCGGCCCGCGCAGGTGCTGCGCACTGTAACCCTGCCCATGCTCAAGCCCGGCTTGATCACTGCGTTCCTGTTTTGCTTCATCGTGTCGTTCGACGAGGCGACGATCACCGTTTTCCTGGTCGCCCCCGATGTCAACACCTTGCCCGTGCGCATCCTCACGCAGATACAGGAAAGCGCCAGCCCGGTGATCGCCGCCATCGCCACGTCCCTGATCGTCTTCACGCTTGCGCTGGTGCTGCTGCTGGAGCGCACGGTCGGGCTGGAGATGTTCGCCGCGCCGGAGCGCGACCACTGAACCCCTTTTTATGTCCGGAGCCCGATATGTATGAGATCCAGCCCGAAGATGCGGAATTGCTCAAGCACTTCAGGACGACCACCACCAAGAACCGGCCGTTGAAGCTGAACCGCCTGCTCAACCGCTTGCGGATGGAGCCCATGGCCGGCAAGCAGGTCATCGTCTGCACCAAGCCCTATTCGGAATATGCCATTGGCACGCTGGGCGAGGGGCGGGGCGATCCGGTCGAGCTGGCGCCGCAGCGCTACGCCAAGTTGGCCGATGCGCAGTGGGCTTTGCTGAAGATCCGCTGGGCCATTCATTCCCCTTATCCCTGGCCGTCCGACCTGGACTGAACGCCGGCCGCCACGCCGTGTGGCCTGAACCCAATCGACGGAGCCTGTATGTACGAGATCCTGGGGTACCCCAGCACCTGGACGATCGCGCCGGGAGAGACCATAGAATTCAAAGTCAGCTGTGCGCAGGCACTGCGCTACGACGCCGATCTGGTGCGCATCCGCAGCGGCGACGTGTCGCCGGGCGCGCCGGGGCTGAAGGAAACCGTGGTGTTGTCTGGTATCGCCACCGGTATCGCCGGACGTCCGCAAGGCACGGAAACCGGCTCGCGCGCGGTGGCGCCGGCGTTCAGCGAGCCTGTCTCGGGCTGCAAGAGCTGGATCCTGGCGGTGATGCCGACCTTGCCCTGCAACGGCGGCGATCAGGCGATCCTGTCGCGCTGGGACGAGGCCGCGCACGTCGGCTACGCGCTGGGCCTGGACAGAGACGGCCGTCTGTTCTGGGAGCAGGGCAGTGGGGGCAAGAGCGAGCGTCTCACGCTGGCGTTGCCCATGGCCGCGAGACAGTGGTACCTGGTGGCGGTGAACATGGACCTGGATGCGGGAACGGTCGCGCTGCGGCAGACTCCCACCAATCCCTTGCTGGCCGTGGATTCCCATGCGCAGGCTAGTGGCCGGCTGACAGCGGTGGATCCGGCTGCGCTGGCGAGCCTGCCGCTGACGATGGGCGCGGCCGCCACCGGCAAGCCGTTTCCACGCTATGCCCGGCACTATAACGGGCGGCTCGATTCGCCCACGTTGCTGCCGTATGCCGCGGGCGATGCCGACCTGGCGCAGCTACGCGTCGAGGCCGCGGCGCGCCGCCATGCCGCGCCGCCTCTGGCCGCATGGGATTTTTCGCAACGCATCGACACCGACGTCATCGTCGACGCAGCCCGGCCCTGGTCCGAGGGGCGCATCGAGAACCTGCCCGCGCGCGGCGTGCCCGGCCTGCGCTGGGATTCCAGTGTCATGTTCTGGCGCGAACGCCCAGACCATTTCGCCGCGCTGCACTTCCATGACGACACGCTGGAAGACGCGGGCTGGGAAACCGACTTCAGCCTGGCCGTGCCGGATGATCTGCCCAGCGGCCTGTATGCGGCGCGCCTTACCGGCGCGGCGGGAGAGCAGGAGCGCATCACCTTCATCGTGCGCCCGAAGGCGGGCGGCCCACGCAAGCGGATCGCGTTCCTGGCGTCGACGGCCACCTACATGGCGTACTCGAACTCGCACTACCGCCTGGATGAAGAGGGCATGGAAATGAAGTCCGGCAACTTCATGGTCCTGTATCCATGGGAGACCTATCTGGGCGAGCATCGCGAGCTCGGCCTGTCCATGTACGACACGCATTCGGATGGCTACGGCGTCTACTACGCCTCGCGCCTGCGACCGGTTTTCAGCATGCACCTGCAATGCCGCACCTGGTCGCTCAATGGCGACACGCATTTCCTGGACTGGCTGGATGAAAAGGGTTTCGACTACGACGTCATCACGGACGACATGCTGCACGCGGAGGGTCTGCAGGCACTGGATGGCTACAAGGTCGTCATGACCGGCGCGCACCCCGAGTACTGGACCACGCGCATGTGGCAGGCAATGGTGGCATACCAGGGGCGGGGCGGTCGCCTCATGTACATGGGCGGCAACGGCTTCTACTGGCGTTGCGCCTACCATCCCGAGAAGCCCTGGCTGATGGAACTGCGCCGGACCGAGACCGGCGCCCGCTACAGCGAGACGCCGGCGGGCGAGAGCTACCACAGCTATACCGGCGAATACGGCGGCACCTGGCGCCGCATCGGGATCGCGCCGCAGACGCTGACCGGTATCGGCACGACCGCGACCGGGTTCGACGCCTCATCCTATTACCGCCGGCGGCCCGAAAGCCATGATCCGCGCGTCGCCTTCATGTTCGACGGCGTGGAGGACGAGATCATCGGCGATTTCGGCAGCAGCGGGGGCGGCGCCGCGGGCGACGAGATCGACCGCGTCGACTACCGCCTGGGCACGCCGCCGCACACCTTGATCGTGGCCCGCTCGGAAAAGCACACGCGCTACTACAACGTGGTGCCCGAAGAGACCACCTATCACCATCCCACCATCAACGGCGAGGAAGCCAAGCACTGCTATGCGGACCTGGTGTTCTACGAATGCCTGAACGGCGGCGCCGTGTTCTCCACGGGCTCGATCACGTGGGGCGCGTCGCTGGCCTGGAACGGCTACGACAACAACGTGTCGCGCATCACCGCGAACGTGCTTGCCCGGTTCGCCGACGCCACGCCCTTCGTGTTTCCCCAGGCCAGCGGACGCTGATACCCACCATGCGCGCACCAGACTCGGCCGATGCCCGGCAATCCTTGTGGCAGCAGACCGCGGGACAGGCGCCCGCGACGCCGGCCCTGACCGGTTCCGTCCAATACGACGTCGTCATCGTCGGCGCGGGCATTACCGGCCTGTCCACGGCCTTGCATCTGAGCGAATCGGGGCTGCGCGTCTGCGTGCTCGATGCCCAGGACCCAGGCTGGGGTGCCTCCGGCCGCAACGGCGGGCAGGTCATTCCGGGCATCAAGCACGACCCGCGGGCGATCTTGGCCCGTTATGGGAAGGAACGGGGGGAGCCGCTGTTGAGCATGGTGGGGTCGGCCGCCGACGCGGTGTTCGAACTTATCGATAGGCACGCCATCGCCTGCCATGCCACGCGCGCCGGCTGGATACAGCCGGCCCACTCGGCCCGGGCCCTGGAGGCGGTGTCGGATCGGGCGCGGCAGTGGCTGGAGCGCGGCGCGCCGGTGGAAATCCTGGACCGGGAAGCGGTCAGCGCGCGTCTGGGCACTGACCGGTTCCTGGGCGGCTGGATAGACCGGCGCGCCGGCAGCATCCAGCCGTTGCTCTACACACGCGGCCTGCTGGCGGCGGCGCAAGCCGCCGGGGCTGCCGTGCACGGCCATACCCGCGTCAAGGCGCTGGAGCGTTCAGGCCAGCATTGGCTGGCACGCACGGAGCAGGGCGCCACGGTCCGGGCAGACCACGCGCTGATCGCCACCAACGGCTATACCAACGGCTTGTGGCCAGGCCTGCAGCGCAGCGTCATCGCGGCCAACAGCTTCATCGTCGCTACGGGGCCGCTGGACGCGCAGGCTTGCGGTCACATCATGCCCGGCGGCGTCGTGGCCTCGGACTCCCGCCGCCTGCTGCTGTACTTCCGCCGCGACCATGAGGGCCGTTTCGTCCTGGGCGGCCGGGGCCAGTTCGCTGACCCCGTCGCGCAGCAAGACTGGGACCACCTGGTGCGGGGGGCGCGCATGCTGTTTCCCGAGCTGGCCCGGATTCCGTTTACCTACCGCTGGGCCGGCCGCATCGCCCTGACGCGCGACTTCGTGCCGCACGTGCACCAGCCTTCGCCCAACCTGCACATCCTGCTGGGCTACAACGGTCGCGGCGTTGCGCTGGCGACGCAGATGGGCCGCTACCTCGCCCGCACCATCGCCGCCGGCGAACCCATGCCATACCCGGTCACCCCGATCACGCCGCTGCCGTTCCACGGCCTTAAGCGTTTCTACATCGCCCTCGGCGTTGCCTACTACGGCCTGTGCGACAAGCTCTCGTAGAGGCGCCAACCCCAACCCCGGAGCACCCATGTCCATCCAGCACATCCCCCAGACCGGCGACTCCGCCCAGCTCGACGAGCTCGGCCCCGTCGGCATCCCGCTCAGCGACCCCGCCTGCACGCTGCGCGCAAGCAAGATAGTGATCCCCGGCGCCGAAGCCACCAGCGCCGGCATCTGGGAATGCACCCCCGGTCAGTTCCGCCGCGAGGTCCAGGAAGGCGAGATCATGCACATCCTTGCCGGCTCCGGCACCTTTACGCCCGACGGCCAGCCCCCCCTGCAATTCCGCGCAGGCGACACCCTGGCCATGCCCCCCGGCACCCAAGGCGTCTGGCACATCCACGCCACTGTCCGCAAACTCTATGTTCTGGCCGCCGCCACGTCCAAATAAGAAGCCATCGCCCGGCCAACCCTGCAACCCGTCACCCCTCCCATTCGCGATCAGGCATATCAAGAAAAGCGCAGCCCAGTGGAGATAGCCAAACGAGGGGGAAAGGCGCGCAAAAGCAGTCCAAGCCAGGCAAAGCGAAGCGAGCCAAAAGGACCAGCGAAGCGACGTCCCAACCCCCTCCCCCTCGGGGGGAGGGCCGGGGAGGGGGCGCACATTCAGCCCCCCGGGGCCCGCCAGCCGAGAGGCTAGCAAGCAAGCGAAGCGCAGCTCTGCTAGAATCTCGGCTGGCGGGCCCCTCCGCATGGTTCGGCGGTGAACCTGGTCAGGTCGGGAACGAAGCAGCCATAGTCGTTTAGGGTCAGTGCCGGAGTAAGGCTCGCCAACCGGATTCTTCAAAGCAGCGCGTCATGACTATCCATGATGTCGCCGCTTTCAAGGGGGACGGGGTTATTTTCCAAGGATACGTTCCACGGGAATAAGCCCGTCCCCTTTGCGTTTCAGGCCGCGCTGAGCATGGGTTGCCATGCTTCGCGCCGAACCCCGGCAGCTGGACCGGCCATTTCGGGCCAGCTTGCGAAACAGGCTCTACAATCCACCCATGACTTATCTGGTACTGGCCCGCAAGTGGCGGCCGAGATCGTTCGATACCCTCGTGGGACAGGATCACGTGGTGCGCGCGCTGACGCATGCGCTCGACACCCAACGCCTGCATCACGCCTGGCTGTTCACGGGAACCCGCGGCGTCGGCAAGACCACGCTCTCGCGCATCCTGGCGAAGTCCCTCAACTGCGAAACAGGCATCACGTCCAAGCCTTGCGGCGTCTGTCGCGCCTGCACGGAGATCGATGCCGGGCGTTTCGTCGACTACCTCGAGCTGGACGCGGCCTCGAACCGCGGCGTCGAGGAAATGACGCAGTTGCTGGAGCAGGCGGTGTACGCGCCGGGAGCAGGGCGCTTCAAGGTCTACATGATCGACGAAGTCCACATGCTGACCGGGCATGCGTTCAACGCCATGCTCAAGACACTGGAAGAGCCGCCGCCGCACGTCAAATTCATCCTCGCGACCACCGACCCGCAGAAGATTCCGGTGACGGTGCTGTCGCGCTGCCTGCAGTTCAACCTGAAGCAGATGCCGGCCGATTCCATCGTCGGCCATCTGCAGGCCGTGCTCGGCCAGGAAGCGGTGGGCTTCGACGTGCCGGCCTTGCGGCTGATCGGGCAGGCGGCCGCGGGCTCCATGCGCGACGCGCTGTCGCTGACCGACCAGGCCATTGCCTATAGCGCTGGCAACCTGACCGAGGACGCCGTGCGCGGCATGCTCGGCACCATCGACCAGCGGCATCTGGTGCGCCTGCTGGATGCGCTGTCCGCTGGCGACGCCAAGGGCGTGCTGGCGGTGGCGGATGAACTGGCCATCCGCGGCCTGTCCTATGCTGGCGCCTTGGCCGACCTGGCCGTGCTGCTGTCGCGCGTCGCCATCGAGCAGCGCGTGCGCGGCGTGACCCCCGCCGAGGATCCGCTGGCCGGCGACATTGCCCGGCTGGCGCTGGCTCTGCACCCGGACGCGGTGCAGCTGTTCTATTCCGTGGCGGTGCACAGCCGCAGCGAACTGACCCTGGCGCCCGACGAGTACGCGGGCTTCATCATGGCCTGCCTGCGCATGCTGGCGCTCAATGGCGACGCCGGCCCGCAGACCGCGCTCGAAGCGCCCGCCGCGCCGGCCCGTCAGACTGCCGATGCGGCCGCAGCGCCGGCGGCAGTTGCCGCACCTGCGCCCGCCGCGGCGCAGCCCCAGCCCGCGCCGGCAGCCGTTCAGCCCGCAGCCGCACCAGCGGTTGCGGAGCCTGCACCGGTCGCCGCGATTCCGGCGCCGCCCGTGGCCGCGCAGGCTCCTGCTCCGGCTGAGTCCGCGGCTCCCGCAGCCGTCGCGCAGAAGGCTGAACCGGCGCCTGCCGCGGCGGAACCCGAACCGGCCGCGTTGGAACAAACTTCGCAAGCCACCCAGCCCGGCAGCGTGCCGCCCTGGGATGAACTGCCTGCCGATGCGCCGGCCATGTCCGAATCCGAAGCTGGCAAGACCGCTGGTTCGGCCGCGCTGGCGGTCACGCCCGCGACCGCCGCAGCCATCGCGCCCGCGCCCGCGCCCCAAACCGATGATGGCGAAGGCCCGCCCGCCTGGGTCGACGAAGAAATCCCGTTCGAAGCCGAAGGCGGCTTTGCGCCGGACAACGGCTTTACGTCGGATCCCGACGACGATGATTTCGAAACCCTGGCCAGCGCGCCCTCGGCTGCGCCGCCGCCAGCGGCCCGCCGCGAAGGTCCGGCGCCCGCGCGCAAGCGGCAGTCGTCGCGCGCCCGCCTGACGGACATGACGTCGGAAACCTGGCCCGAGCTGGCTGCGCGCCTGCCGGTCACCGGCTTGGCGGCGGAACTGGCGCGCCAGAGCGCATGGGCCGGCGTGCAGGGCGATGCCGTCATCCTGCGCGTGGCCGTCAAGACGCTGGCCGAAAGCGAAAGCCGCGTCCGTCTGCAGACGGTGTTGTGCGAACATTTCGGCCAAGGCATACGGCTGGACGTCGAGGTCGGCGTGACGGGCGAGGCGACGGCGCATGCCGTGGCACAGGCCGAACGCGCCGCCCGCCAGCAGGCCGCCGAAGAGGCGGTCGCGGTCGACCCGTTCGTACAGGCGCTCGTCGCCGATTTCGGCGGCCAGGTCGTCGCCGGCTCGATCCGCCACGTAGATTCCCCCGCCGCCGCTGCCTGAAGCGGCGGCCATCTCTCATTCCCCTCGTTCAAGGAAGCATCGATCATGATGAAAGGACAACTGGCCGGCCTGATGCGCCAGGCGCAGCAAATGCAGGAAAACATGAAGAAGGCGCAGGACGCGCTGGCCGAGATCCAGGTCGAAGGCGCCTCCGGCGGCGGCCTGGTCAAGGTCACCATGACCTGCCGCCACGACGTCAAGCGCGTGGCCATCGATCCGTCGCTGCTGGGCGATGACAAGGACATGCTGGAAGACCTGGTCGCCGCCGCGTTCAACGACGCGCTGCGCAAGGCCGAAGCCACCTCGCAGGAAAAGATGGCCTCGGTCACCGCCGGCATGCCGCTGCCCCCGGGCATGAAGCTGCCGTTCTGAACGCAGCCCCAAGGCCGCAATGGACCCGCTACTGCCTGAACCCGAGCCGCTCGTCTCGCTGATCGAGGCGCTGCGGCGCCTGCCCGGCGTGGGCGTGCGTTCTGCCCGGCGCATGGCCTATCACCTGCTGCAGCATGACCCGCAAGGCGCGGACATGCTGGGGCAGGCGTTGGCGGGCGCGGTGCGGGACCTGAAGCATTGCGCCCGCTGCAACAGTTTCTCGGAAGAGGAAGTCTGCGGCACCTGCATCAATCCCAAGCGCGACCCCTCGCTGCTGTGCATCGTCGAGACGCCGGCCGATCAGAACATGATCGAGTCCAGCCACGGCTATCGCGGCCTGTATTACGTGCTGATGGGCCGCGTCGCGCCGCTCGAAGGGATCGGTCCGCGCGAGCTGGATTTCGAGCGGGTGATCAAGCGCGCGACCGACGGTGTGGTGCAGGAGGTCATCCTGGCCACCAACTTCACCGCCGAAGGCGAAACCACCGCCCACTTCCTGGGCGAAGCGCTGGGCGAGCGCGGCCTGCGGGTCACGCGGCTGGCGCGCGGCGTGCCTGCCGGCAGCGAGCTGGAATACGTCGACGCCGGGACCATCGCCTGGGCCCTGATGGAGCGCAAGACCACCTGATTCCGCAGTACCAGAACGCCTTGCCGGCAACGTATCGGCAACGGCAAAAACCGTGAGGAAGACAAGCCATGTCAGCGCTGACCGGACTGAAGGTCCTGGAACTCGGCACGCTCATTGCCGGCCCGTTCGCCGCGCGCATCTTCGGCGAATTCGGCGCCGATGTCATCAAGGTGGAAACGCCCCACGGGCCTGACGGCACGGGCGGCGGCGACCCCATCCGCAGCTGGCGCCATCTGCACGAGGGCAATTCCCTTTGGTGGACGGTGCAGGCCCGCAACAAGCAATCCATCGCACTCAACCTGAAAGATCCACGCGCGCGGGAGATCGCCCGCAAGCTGGCGCTGGACGCCGACGTGGTGGTCGAGAACTACCGGCCGGGCGTGCTGGAGAAGTGGGGGCTGGGGTACGAGCAGCTGCGCGCCATCAACCCCGCGCTCATCATGGTGCGCCTGTCCGGCTATGGGCAGACGGGGCCCATGAAGGACCAGCCGGGCTTTGGCGCCATCGGCGAATCCATGGGCGGGCTGCGCTACGTGTCGGGCCATCCCGACCGGCCGCCCCTGCGCGTGGGCATCTCCATCGGCGATTCCATCGCCGCCTTGCACGGCGTGATCGGCGCGATGATGGCGCTGCGGCACCGCGACGCCACCGGCGGGCGCTGGAACGGCAAGCAGGGCGCGGAGTGCCAGGCGGGGCAGGGCCAGATGGTGGACGTGGCGCTGTACGAGGCCGTGTTCAACATGATGGAAAGCCTGGTGCCAGAGTACGACGTGGCCGGCGTGGTGCGCGAGCGTACTGGCGGCGCGCTGCCCGGCATCGTGCCTTCGAATACCTACACCACCCGCGATGGCCAGAACATCGTCATCGCCGGCAACGGCGACGCGATCTTCCACCGGCTGATGCGCGCCATCGGCCGTGACGATCTGGCCACGGATCCGGGGCTGGTGCGCAACGACGGCCGCGCCAAGCGCGTGGACGAGATCGACGGCGCCATCCAGCAGTGGTGCGGCGCGCGCGGCATCGAAGAGGCGCTGGGCGCGCTGAAGGGCGCCGACGTGCCGGTGGGCAAGATCTACAGCGTGGCCGACATGTTCAGCGATCCGCAGTTCCTGGCGCGCCGCATGATAGAGCAGCACCGCTTCCCTGACGGCACGCCGGTCAAGCTGCCGGCCGTCGTGCCCAAGCTGTCGGAGACGCCCGGCGAGACGCGCTGGGTGGGGCCCGTATTAGGGGAACATACCGAGGAAGTCCTGAAATCGCTGGGGTATGATTCAGCGGCTATAGAAGAGCTGGCAAAGACCGGCGCTATCGGTCTGCCCGACAACTAGGAGACAAGCACATGTCAGTCACTCGCCGTGATCTGCTCAAGATGGCCGGCGCCGCCGGCGTCATGGGCATGGCGCCCGCCATCGTGCGCGCGCAGAAGCTGGAGAAGACCAAGGTCCAGATCGCAGTCGGCGGCAAGCCGCTGATCTACTATCTCCCCCTGTCCATCGCGGAAGCCCGCGGCTACTTCAAGGACGAAGGGCTGGACGTCAGCATCGCCGACTTCGCGGGTGGCTCCAAGGCCTTGCAGGCCGTGGTGGGAGGCAGCGCCGACATCGTGTCAGGCGCGTTCGAACACACTTTGTCCATGCAATCCAAGGGCCAGGCCTACCGCGCCTTCGTGCTGCAGGGCCGCGCGCCGATGATAGGCGTGGGCGTGTCCAAGAAGAACCTGCCCAACTACAAGAGCGCCGCCGACCTGAAGGGCAAGAAGATCGGCGTGACCGCGCCGGGCTCGTCCACCAACATGGTGGTCAGCTTCTTCCTCGCCAAGCACGGCCTGAAGGCCTCGGATGTGTCCATCATCGGCGTGGGCGCCGGCGCCGGCGCAGTGACCGCGCTGCGCAGCGGCCAGATCGACGCCATCTCCAACACCGACCCCGTGGTGTCGATGCTGGAAATGCCGGGCGACATCCAGATCATCGTCGATACGCGCACGCTCAAGGACACCAAGGAAATCTTCGGCGGCAACATGCCGGCGGGCTGCCTGTACGCCCCGCAGGCCTTCCTTGACGCCAATCCCAACACCACCCAGGCCCTGGCCAACGCGCTGGTGCGCGCCGACAAGTGGATCCAGAAGGCCGGCGCCGACGAAATCGCCAAGGTCGTGCCGGAAACCTATCTGCTGGGCGATCCGGCCGTCTACAAGGCCGCCATCGCCAAGAGCCTGGAAGGCCTGTCGCCGGACGGCCTGATCCCCGAGGATGGCGCCGCCACTGCGCTCAAGGCGCTGGCTGCCTACCAGGCGGATTTCGACGGCTCCAAGATCGACCCGTCCAAGGTCTGGACCAACGACTACGCGCGCCGCGCCAACGAGAAGTACCCCAATGGCTGAAGCCGCGCTGTCGCTGGAAAACATCAGCTGCACCTTTGTCTCCCGCGACGACCGCTCGCAGCGCTACACCGCCGTCAGCGACACGACCCTGGCCATCGCGCCAGGGGAGTTCGTGTCGGTGGTGGGTCCGACCGGATGCGGCAAGTCCACCCTGCTCAACGTCAGCGCCGGCTTGCTGGCGCCGTCCTCGGGCAGCGTGAAGGTGTTCGGGCAGCCCCTGTCCGGCATCAATGAGCGGGCCGGCTACATGTTCCAGGGCGAGGCCCTGCTGCCCTGGCGCAGCGCGCTGGACAACGTGGTGGCGGGCCTGGACTTTGCCGGCGTGCCTCGGCAACAGGCGCTGGAGCGTGGCCGCGAATGGATGCGCCGCGTGGGCCTGGGCGGCTTCGAGGGCCGTTATCCGCATCAGATGTCGGGCGGCATGCGCAAGCGCACGATGCTGGCGCAGACGTTGATCCGCGATCCCGACATCATCCTGATGGACGAGCCGTTCTCGGCGCTGGACATCCAGACGCGCCAGCTCATGGAGAACGAGGTCCTGGACCTGTGGATGGCCAAGCGCAAGGCCGTGCTCTTCATCACGCACGACCTGGACGAGGCCATCGCCATGAGCGATCGCGTGGTGGTGCTGTCGGCAGGGCCCGGCACGCACCCCATCGGCGAATTCGCCATCGACCTGCCGCGTCCGCGCGACGTGGCCGAAGTGCGCACGCATCCGCGCTTCGTGGAGCTGCACTCCGCCATCTGGGGCGTGCTGCGCGAAGAAGTTCTTAAGGGCTACGCCCAACAGAAGCGAGCCTAGGCCATGTCCAAGCTGATCAAACCCGGTTCGGCCAGCCTGCGCTTCTGGCAGTTGCTGCTGCTCGTCATCATTCTTCTCGTCTGGCATTTCGCGTCGCGCGATCCCAAGGTGGCCTTCTTTTTCGGCGAACCGCTGAAAGTGTGGGGCCGCATCTGGGCCTGGTTCGTGACCAACGCGGACATCTATACCCACCTGGGCGTGACGCTGACCGAAACCGTGCTGGCGTTTTTCATCGGCACCATCGCCGGCCTGGCCTTTGGCCTGTGGCTGGGTCTGTCGCCCGGCGCAAGCGCGATCCTCGATCCCTACATCAAGGCCGCCAACTCGATGCCGCGCGTCATCCTGGCGCCCATCTTCGGCATGTGGTTCGGCCTGGGCATCTGGTCCAAGGTGGCGCTGGCCGTGACGCTGGTGTTCTTCATCGTGTTCTTCAATGTCTACCAGGGCGTGCGCGAAGTCAGCCCCACCTTGCTGGACAACGCCAGGATGCTGGGCGCGCGCCGCCGCCAGCTGTTGCGGCACGTTTACCTGCCGTCTGCCACCAGCTGGGTGTTTTCCAGCCTGCATACCTCCGTGGGCCTGGCCTTCGTGGGCGCGGTGGTGGGCGAGTATCTGGGCTCGGCCAGCGGCGTGGGCTACCTGATCCTGCAGGCCGAAGGCACTTTCGACGTCAACACCGTGTTCGCGGGCATCATCGTGCTCACGGCTTTTGCGCTGGTGCTGGACGCCATCGTCGGCATGGGCGAAAAGCGGCTGATGAAATGGCAGCCCAGGTCCGGCGAAACCGAAAAGATCTGACCGGAGTTTCCCATGGCCCGTCTACCCTACGCCGACCTGACCCATCCCGAAGCCAAGCCTCTGGTCGACCGCATCGTCGCCGAACGCGGCAGCGTCCTGCACCTGTACCAGATGCTGCTGCACAGCCCCGCGGTGGCCGGCGGCTGGCTCAATTACCTGACCTCGATCCGCCAGCTCAGCACCTTGCCTGGCGATCTGCGCGAGCTGGTCATCATGCGCGTGGCGGCCATCAACGGCGCGCCCTACGAGGCCGACCAGCATGCGCCGATCGCGCTGAAGGAAGGCGTTTCGCAAGCGCAGCTGGACGCGCTCAATGATTGGGAAGCGTCAGACCTGTTCGATGAACGCGAAAGGGCGGTGCTGGCCTACACCGATGCCATGACGCGACAGGTGCAGGTGCCGGAACCGGTGTTCCAGGTGGCGAAGGCGGCGATGGGCTCCGAAAAGCTCATCGTGGAGCTGACCGCGACGGTGGCGGCCTACAACATGGTGTCGCGCTTCCTGGAAGCGCTGCAGGTGCATTCACACGATCACCGCTGACGTACGCGCGCGGCCGCAAGGGCCGCGCGCATGCTTGCGGATGTGGCAGCGGAAAGTCGCGCTCAGGCGCGCTGCGCCTCGATCAACGCATCCAGCTTGACCGCGTCCGCCACGAACAGGCGGATGCCTTCCGACAGTTTTTCGCTGGCCATCGCATCCTCGTTGAGCAGGGTGCGGAAGGTGACCTCGTCCGCGCCGATGCGGGCAATGTTGGCGGGCACGTCGTCGGCGCGCAATTGCGCGGGCGCGTCGCCCTCGGTGCCGGCCAGCTTGGTCAGCAGCTCGGGGCTGATGGTCAGCAGGTCGCAGCCCGACAGCGCCAGGATCTGGCCCACGTTGCGGAAGCTCGCACCCATGATTTCCGTGGGGATGTCGAAGTGCTTGTAGTACTGGTAGATCCGCGTGACGGACAGCACGCCGGGATCGCGCGCCCCGGCATTGTCGGCCTCGACCCAGTTGGCGCCGGCGGACTTCTTGTGCCAGTCGTAGATGCGGCCGACGAAGGGCGAGATCAGCTGCACGCGGGCATCGGCGCAGGCCACGGCCTGCGGCAGCGAGAACAGCAGGGTCAGGTTGCAGCGCACGCCTTCCGATTGCAGGGCGCGGGCCGCCTGGATGCCTTCCCAGGTCGAGGCGATCTTGATCAGCACGCGCTCGCGCGGCACGCCAGCGGCTTCGTACAGGGCGATCAGGCTGCGGGCGCGTTCGATGGTGGCGCGGGTGTCGAAGGACAGGCGGGCGTCGACTTCAGTCGACACGCGGCCGGGCACGATGTCCAGGATGGCGCGGCCAAAGGCCACCAGCAGGCGATCCATGAGTTCGGCAGTGGGCGCGCCGCGGTGTTCGCGCGCGGTCTTTTCCAGCAGGGGACGGTAGGCGTCCTGCTGGACGGCCTTAAGAATTAGGGACGGGTTTGTGGTGGCGTCGGTGGGACGCAACGCCTTCATCGCTTCGAAATCCCCCGTGTCGGCGACGACGGTGGTGTGGTTGCGCAGGGCGTCAAGTTGGCTGGGCATGGACGGTACGGCTCGCTGCAGGCTAGGGTTGAAGGTGTCCTAGCGTATCACCGAGGCCGCAGGCGCGCTGCCGGCCGGACGGCGGAGGGGGACGGCGGGACGCGGAAAAACAGGCCAAAACCCCGTTTCCGGCCTTATTTGGCGCGGTTCCCCGAGAAAAACGGCCGCTCAAGGTATAATCCGAAGGTTTGATTATCGATTCTAAAACCGGGGTTTACTGTGCTGCCGCAACTCTTTCCCGAGGGGATCAACCGCTTCCCTCCTGCAATTCTGGCTCTGGCGGACGGTACCATTTTTCGAGGCGTGTCGATCGGTGCGCCTGGGCATACCGTTGCCGAAGTGGTGTTCAACACCGCGATGACCGGGTACCAGGAAATTCTCACCGATCCCAGCTATAGCGGCCAGATCGTCACGCTGACCTATCCGCACATCGGCAATACCGGCGTCAACGCCGAAGACGTGGAAGCCAAGCGCGTCTTTGCCGCCGGCCTGGTGGTCCGCGACTGTCCCGCCCGCGTGTCGAACTTCCGTTCCACGCAATCGTTGCCTGAGTACCTCTCCGAGCAAGGCGTCGTCGCCATTTCCGGCATCGACACCCGCAAGCTCACCCGCATCCTGCGTGAAAAGGGCGCCCAGGGCGCCTGCATCTTCGTCGGCACCGACGCCGAGCGCGCCGTCGAGCTGGCGCGCGGTTTTGCCGGCATGGCCGGCCAGGACCTGGCCAAGGTGGTGTCGCTCAAGGATCGCGCCGAATGGACCGAAGGCACCTGGCAACTGGGCGAGGGCTTCTCCAAGCCCGACCAGTCCAAGTTCCACGTCGTGGCCTACGACTTCGGCATCAAGACCAACATCCTGCGCCTGCTGGCCGACCGCGGCTGCCGCCTGACGGTGGTGCCGGCCCAGACCAGCGCCGAGGAAGTCTTGAAGCTCAATCCCGACGGCGTGTTCCTGTCCAACGGCCCTGGCGACCCCGAGCCCTGCGACTACGCGATCGAAGCCACGCGCGCCTTCCTGGACAAGAAGCTGCCGGTGTTCGGCATCTGCCTGGGCCACCAGATCATGGGCCTGGCGCTGGGCGGCAAGACGCTCAAGATGAAGACCGGCCACCACGGCGCCAACCACCCCGTGCAGGACCTCCAGTCCAAGCGCGTGTTCATCACCAGCCAGAACCACGGTTTCGCTGTCGACGCGGCAAGCCTGCCGGCCAACGCGCGCGTGACGCACGTCTCGCTGTTCGACGGCACGCTGCAGGGCTTCGAGCTCACCGACCGCCCGGCCTTCTGCTTCCAGGGTCACCCCGAAGCCAGCCCGGGTCCGCACGACATCCTTGAACTGTTCGACAAGTTCATCGCCCTGATGTCCGGCCAAAAGTAAAGATTGCATCATGCCCAAGCGTACAGACCTAAAAAGCATACTCATCATCGGCGCCGGCCCCATCATCATCGGGCAGGCCTGCGAATTCGACTATTCCGGCGCACAGGCGTGCAAGGCGCTCAAGGCAGAGGGCTACCGCACCATCCTGGTGAACAGCAACCCGGCCACGATCATGACGGACCCGGAAACGGCCGACGTCACCTACATCGAGCCCATCACCTGGCAAGCCGTCGAAAAGATCATCGAGCGTGAAAAGCCCGATGCGTTGCTGCCCACCATGGGCGGCCAGACCGCGCTGAACTGCGCCCTGGACCTGGCCCACCACGGCGTGTTGAAGAAGCACAACGTCGAGCTGATCGGCGCCAACGAGCACGCCATCGAAAAGGCCGAAGACCGCCAGAAGTTCAAGCAGGCCATGACCGACATCGGCCTGGAATCGGCCAAGTCGGGCGTCGCCCACAGCATGGACGAAGCCTGGGAAGTGCAGCGCCGCATCGCGGCCGAAGTCGGCACCTCCGGTTTCCCCGCCGTGATCCGCCCCAGCTTCACCATGGGCGGTTCGGGCGGCGGCATCGCCTACAACGCCGAAGAATTCGAAACCATCTGCCGCCGCGGCCTGGAAGCTTCGCCCACCAGCGAACTGCTGATCGAAGAGTCGCTGCTGGGCTGGAAGGAATTCGAGATGGAAGTGGTCCGCGACAAGGCGGACAACTGCATCATCGTCTGCTCCATCGAAAACCTGGACCCGATGGGCGTGCACACGGGCGACTCCATCACCGTGGCGCCGGCTCAGACGCTGACCGACAAGGAATACCAGATCATGCGTAACGCATCGATCGCGGTGTTGCGCGAGATCGGCGTGGATACGGGCGGCTCGAACGTGCAGTTCGCCGTCAATCCCAAGAACGGCCGCATGATCGTCATCGAGATGAACCCGCGCGTGTCGCGTTCGTCGGCGCTGGCGTCCAAGGCTACCGGCTTCCCCATCGCCAAGGTCGCCGCGCGCCTGGCCGTGGGCTACACGCTGGACGAGCTCAAGAACGAAATCACCGGCGGCGCCACGCCCGCCTCGTTCGAGCCCTCGATCGACTACGTGGTCACCAAGGTGCCGCGTTTTGCCTTCGAAAAATTCCCCACTGCCGACGCGCGCCTGACCACCCAGATGAAGTCCGTGGGTGAAGTCATGGCCATTGGCCGCACCTTCCAGGAATCCTTCCAGAAGGCGCTGCGCGGCCTGGAAGTGGGCGTGGACGGCCTGAACCAGAAGACCACCGACCGCGAAAAGCTGCAGGTCGAACTGGGCGAACCCGGTCCGGAACGCATCTGGTACGTGGGCGATGCCTTCGCGCAGGGTTTCACGCTGGACGAAGTGCACAACATCACGCACATCGATCCGTGGTTCCTGTCGCAGATCAAGGAAATCGTCGACATCGAGCTGGCGCTGGAACAGAAGACGCTGGCTGACCTGGACTACGCCACGCTGTGGGAACTCAAGCGCCGCGGTTTCTCCGACCGCCGCCTGGCCTTCCTGCTGGATTCCTCGGAATCCGAAGTGCGCAAGCTGCGCCACCAGCTGAACGTGCGTCCGGTCTACAAGCGCGTCGACACCTGCGCCGCCGAATTCGCCACCCGCACGGCCTACATGTACTCGACCTACGAGGAAGAGTGCGAGGCCGCGCCCACCGACCGCAAGAAGATCGTGGTGCTGGGCGGCGGTCCGAACCGCATCGGCCAGGGCATTGAATTCGATTATTGCTGCGTGCACGCCGCGCTGGCGCTGCGCGATGACGGGTACGAGACCATCATGGTCAACTGCAACCCGGAAACCGTGTCCACCGACTACGACACCTCGGACCGCCTGTACTTCGAGCCGCTGACGCTCGAAGACGTGCTCGAGATCGTCCACAAGGAAAACCCGGTCGGCATGATCGTCCAGTACGGCGGCCAGACCCCGCTGAAGCTGGCGCGCGCCCTGGAAGCCAACGGCGTGCCCATCATCGGCACCAGCCCTGAATCCATCGACGTGGCCGAAGACCGCGAGCGCTTCCAGAAGCTGCTCAACAAGCTCGGCCTGCGCCAGCCGCCCAACCGCACTGCGCGCACCGAAGGCGAGGCCCTGGCCCACGCCGCCGAAATCGGCTATCCCCTGGTCGTGCGTCCCAGCTATGTGCTGGGCGGCCGCGCCATGGAAATCGTGCACGAGCAGCAGGACCTCGAGCGCTACATGCGCGAGGCCGTGAAGGTCAGCAATGACTCGCCGGTGCTGCTGGACCGCTTCCTGAACAACGCCACCGAAGTGGACGTGGACTGCCTGGCCGACGGCGAAACCGTCTTCATCGGCGGCGTCATGGAACACATCGAGCAGGCCGGCGTGCACTCGGGCGACTCGGCTTGCAGCCTGCCCCCGTACTCGCTGTCGGCGGAAGTCATCGCCGAGATCAAGCGCCAGACCACGATGATGGCCAAGGCATTGAACGTCAGCGGCCTGATGAACGTGCAGTTCGCGATCCAGGGCGGCGACGTCTACGTGCTGGAAGTGAACCCGCGCGCTTCGCGCACGGTGCCCTACGTTTCCAAGGCCACCGGCCTGCAACTGGCCAAGATCGCCGCGCGCGCCATGGCCGGCCAGACCCTGGCTGCGCAAGGCATCACCAAGGAAGTCGTGCCGCCTTACTTCTCGGTCAAGGAAGCCGTGTTCCCGTTCGTGAAGTTCCCGGGCGTGGACACCATCCTGGGTCCGGAAATGAAGTCGACCGGCGAAGTGATGGGCGTGGGCACGAGCTTCGGCGAAGCCTTCGTCAAGTCGCAGCTGGCCGCGGGTGTGCGCCTGCCGGAATCCGGCACGGTGTTCATCAGCGTCAAGAACCAGGACAAGCCCCTGGCGGTGGAAGTGGCGCGCGGCCTGCACGCGCTCGGCTTCAAGCTGGTCGCCACGCGTGGCACGGCTGCCGAGATCGAAGCCGCCGGCATTCCGGTTCAACTGGTGAACAAGGTCACCGAAGGCCGTCCGCACATCGTCGACATGGTGAAGAACGGCGAGATCTCGCTGGTCATCAACACCGTCGAAGAGCGCCGTAACGCCATCGCTGATTCGCGCACCATCCGCACCCAGGCGCTGGCCGCCCGCGTGACCTTCTTCACGACCATCGCCGGCGCCCGCGCCGCGGTCGAAGGCATGCAATACCTGCGCCAAGGCCTGGGCCTGCAGGTGTATCCGCTGCAGGAGCTGCACGCTTCCTTGCAAGGCTAAGCCGGCAAGCGACACAATAGGGCACGCGAAAGCGTGCCCTATTTTTTTGCAACGCGATTCCGCAACGCTACGACAGGCATCAGGCACACATGGAAAGAGTCTTCATCACCGGCGCCAGCAGCGGCCTGGGACGCGCCTTGGCGCAGCAATACGCGTCCACGGGCGCCACGCTGGGCCTGCTGGGCCGGCGCGAGGACGCGCTGCGCGAACTGGCCGACAGCCTGCCCGGCGAGCACCGCTGCTATGCAGTGGACGTGCGCGACCGCCAGGCGCTGCATGCCGCGGCACAGGATTTCATTGCCTTTTGCCAGGGCCGGGTGGACGTGGTCATCGCCAGCGCCGGCATCAGCGCCGGCACCCTGACCGAGCATGGCGAAGACTACGACGTCTTCAAGGCCATCGTCGACACCAATCTGCTGGCCACCGTGGCAACCTTCGAACCCTTCATCGCGTCCATGCGCCAGGCCGGGTCGGGCAGGCTGGTGGGCATCGCCAGCGTGGCAGGGGTGCGGGGGCTGCCGGGCGCGGGCGCCTACAGCGCGTCCAAGTCGGCGGTGGTGACCTATTGCGAAAGCCTGCGGCTGGAGCTGGCCGCCGAAGGCATAGACGTGGTGACGATCGCGCCCGGCTACATCAAGACGGCGATGACGGCCCACAACCCGTATTCCATGCCTTTCCTGATGGAAGCAGACGCCTTCGCCCGCCGCGCGCGCAGCGCGATCGGGCGGGGCGCGTCCTATGTGGTGATTCCGTGGCAGATGGGCATCGTGGCCAAGCTGATGCGCTTGTTGCCCAATGCCGTCTACGACAGGCTGGCGCGCAACGCGCCGCGCAAGCCGCGCCGCGCGCGCTAAGTGTTCACGGCACCACGTCGTTGCCGACTTCGTCGGTCACGTGGCCCACGTCGCCCCAGTCCAGCACCTGCCATTTACGGCCCTGCACGCCGACGCGGTTGATGCTGACGTTCAGCAGCGAGGCGTCGCGCGGCCCGTTCAACGGCACGCCCGAGGCATGGCGCCAGATGATGTCCAGCACGCCGCCGTGCGTGAACATCAGGATGCGTTCGTCGTCGTGGCGGCTGGCGATGTCGTCCACGGTGGAAATGACGCGGGACTGGAATTGGCCCAGCGTTTCGCCGCCGTCCAGCGGGCGCAGCGGGTCGCGGCTCTTCCAGGCGGCAGCGGCTTCGGGGGCCAGCACATCGATGCGTTCGTGGTCCAGGCCTTCCAGCACGCCGAAGCCGCGCTCGCGGATGCCCGGCTCCACGCGCACGCGCAGGCCCAGCTGTTCGGACACGGGCACGGCGGTGGCGTGGGCGCGCTGCAGGTCGCTGCTGTAAATGGCGTGGATGGGCGTGTGGCGAGCCTCTTCGCGCATGCGCGCGGCCAGCAGGCTGGCCTGGTTGACGCCGAATTCGTTCAGGGGGATGTCTTGCCAGCCTTGCAGGCGGCGCTGGCGGTTCCAGTCGGTTTCGCCGTGGCGGATGAACCAGATTTCAGTCATTACGGTCTTGATGCGGATTTAGAGCTGGCCGGACGCGATGGGCGCGCGCGGTTTCCAGATGGTTTGAATGATCGAGCTTAACGCGACCAGCGCGGGCTCGCTAGCGCGCTCATAGGGCAGGATGAATCCCAGCATGGCGTCCACGCGCGCCTGGCCCCAGACGATGAAGTCGTTCGAGGCCGCGCCGGCCAGCGCGGCTTCCTCGCGCAGCAGGGCGCAGCCGGCGCCCGCGCGCACCAGCGCGTCCAGGTTGGCCTGGTCGTCATTCTGCATCACGATGCGCGGCGACAGGCCATGGCGTTCGAACATGTCGCGCAAAAGCAGGTGCGTATGGCTGCCGGCGGGGCCGTCCAGCCAGGGCAATTGCGCCACCTCGCGCCAGCCGCCGCGCTTGAGCACGGCGGCGTGCTCCTTGGGCATGGCGATGCGGTAGCGCACGCTGCGCAGGGGCTGCCAAAGCACGCCGCGCGGCGGATTCGCGGCGATGATCAGCGCCGCCGGCAGGCGGCCGGTGCTGACCTGTTCCGCCAACGCGGCGGCAGGCAGGGTCTGGGTCTTCAGCTCGACCAGCGGCAGGCGCTGGGTGACGGCCGAGGCCAGTTCGCCCAGGCGCAGGAAATCCGGCTTTTCGCTGGGCACGCCCAGCTCGACCGCGCCATGCAGGCTGCCTTGCAGCTGCTGGGCTTCGGATTTGAACTGCGCGCCCAGCACCAGCAGCGATTCGGCGGTGGGCAGCAGCACCTCGCCGGCCTTGGCCAAGGCCAGCCTGCCGCCGCTGCGGTCGAACAAGGCCACGCCCAGGCTTTGTTCCAGCGCCTTGATCTGCGCGGTCACGGCGGGTTGGGTCAGCGACAGCGCCTCGGCCGCCTTCGTCAGGTTGCCCAGCCGGGCGACGGTGACGAAGGCGCGGATCTGATAGATTTCCATGGCCCCGAGTTTAGGCCGCCAGGAGCCGCACTTGGGTAGGTTCGAGACCGATGGAAACCGGAGCGCCGATGGGGAAGGGCGACAGCCCGGCCAGATGCGATTGGTCCGCCGTCAGCCGCTGCTCGCCGATCTGCACCTGATAGCGGGTGAACTCGCCCAGGAACTCGCTGCTTTCCACGATGCCCGGCAGCCACACATAGCGCGCGTCGCCCAGCCCGTCCGCCATTTCGATCTGCACCGTGTGCGGGCGGAAGCTGGCCGCCAGCCGGGTAGCGGCGGGCGCTTCGCCCGTGAGCGGCAGGTGCAGGTCGCCCACGCCTTCCACCGCCAGCACCACGCTGCCGCTGGTCCGTTCGCGCACGTCGCCTTCCAGCACGTTCATCGTGCCCACGAAGTTGGCGACGAAACGGTTCACCGGATAGTCGAACAAGGTGCTGGGCGCGCCGATTTGCTGGACCACGCCATGGTCCAGCACCGCCATGCGGTCGGCGGTGGTCATGGCCTCTTCCTGGTCGTGGGTGACGAAGATGGTGGTGATGCCAAGCCGGCGCTGCAGGCTGAGCAGGTCCTGGCGCATCTGCACACGCAGCTTCTTGTCCAGGTTGGACAGAGGCTCGTCCAGCAGCAGCACCTGCGGCTCGATCACGATGGTGCGCGCCAGGGCCACGCGCTGCTGCTGCCCGCCGGAAAGCTGGTTGGGGCGGCGCTTGCCATACTGGGACAGGCCGACGAGGTCCAGCGCGGCCTCCACCTTGGCATGGATCTCGGCGCGCGGCAGCTTGCGTTCGACCAGGCCGAAGGCCACGTTGTCCCAGACCGTCATGTGCGGCCACAGCGCATAGTTCTGGAACACCATGCCGATGTTGCGGTTCCAGGGCGGCGTGCCGCTGATGTCCTTGCCGTCCACCAGCAACTGCCCGGCGCTGTGCCGGTTGAAGCCGGCGATCAGCCGCAGCAGCGTGGACTTGCCCGACCCCGAGGGGCCCAGCAGCGCGAAGAACTCGCCGGGTTCGATGCTGATGTTGACGTCCTTGAGCACTTCCGTCTTGCCATAGGACAGCCGGATGTTGCGGCATTCGACGCTGACTTTCTTCATGCGGATTCCCCTTCATTGCGAGCCGGCCGCTGGCGCGACTGGGCGCGCTCCACCAGCAGGTGCGAGACATACGTGCCGATGGCCACCGCGGCCACCGCCAGGACGCCGAGCGCGGCGCCGGGACCCCGCCCCGCTGCGCTCTGCATGTACAGATAGATGCCGTAGCTCATGGGCGCCTGGCTATCCTTGGTCACCAGCATGATGGTGGCCGACAGTTCCACGGCCGCCGTCACGAAGCTGGTCACGAAGCCCGCCAGCATGCCGCCCGCCATGAGCGGCACCACCACGCGCCGTATGGTGCTCATGCGCGTCGCGCCCAGCGATTGCGCCGCCTCTTCCAGCGAGATGTTGATCTGCTGCAGCGAGGCCACGCAGGAACGCAGGGCGTAGGGCAGCCGGCGCACCGAGTACGCGATCATGATGATGATCCACGACGAGGTCAGCAACGTGCCCGTGCCGGGCAGCTCTATGCCGCGGAAAGTGCGCAGAAAGCCGATGGCCAGCACGATGCCTGGAATCGCCAGCGCCGCGGAAGCCAGGAAGTCCAGCCACTGGCGCGCCGGCAAGCGGGTGCGCAGCATCAGGTAGGCAATGGCAGTCCCCAGGATCACGTCCACGCCGGCGGCCAGGCCGCAATAGAGCAGGGTGTTGGCGATCATGCCTTGCGACTCGGAGAACACCGCGGCGTAATGCGCCAGCGTGTAGCCGTCAGGTAGCGGCGCAAAGCTCCAGACGCTGGCCAGCGACAGCAGCAATACGCCCATGTGCGGCGACAGCACCAGCAGCAGCACCAGGATGATCCAGCCATAGGCCAGCACGCTCTCCATCGGGCGCAGTTTGCGCTTCTGGATGGAGCCGCCGCCCTTCTGCAGGGTGGAGTAATCGCGGCCCTTGAGGACCCGTGCCGACAGCCACAACGCCAGGATCGAGAAGCCCACCATGATCACGCTGATCACATAGCCCAACGGGTCCTCCAGGCCCACCTGCGTGATGCGCAGATAGGCTTGCGGCGCCAGCATGTTGGTGGTGCCCAGCACCAGCGGCGTGCCCAGGTCGTCGAACACCTTGACGAACACCAGCGAGGCGCCAGCCACGTAGCCGGGCAGGGCCAGCGGGAAGATCACGCGGCGGAACAGGCGAAAGCCCCGCGAACCCAGGTTGAAGGCCGCTTCTTCCATGGCGCCGTCGATGTTGCGCAGCGCCACCACCAGGTTCATCAGGATGAAGGGAAAGTAGTGCAGCGCTTCCACGAAGATGACGCCGTTCAGGCCTTCCATGAACGGAATGGTGAAGCCGAACCAGTCATTGAGCAGCAGGTTCACGCTGCCCGAGCGGCCGAAGATCAGCTGCATCGCGACCGCGCCCACGAAGGGCGGCATGATCAGCGGCAGCACGCCCAGCGTCTGGATCAGCAGCGCGCCGCGGAAATCGAAGCGCACCGTGAAGTACGCCAGCGGCACGGCGATCAGGGACGCCAGCAGCGCCGACCAGCCCGCCACGTACAGGCTGTTGAAGAAGGCTTCCTTCATCAGCGGCTGGTTGAAGAAGGCGCCGAAGTGGCCCATGGTGAAGCTGCCGTCGGCGTTCACGAAGGCGCTGTAGAACACCGTGCCCACCGGCACGGCCAGGAACAGCAGCAGAAAACCGAACACCAGTAGCGCCGTCAGCAGGGGGCCGACGGGCAGGCGCGAGTGGCCCGAAGAATTCATCGAGATTCCCGAAATCGTTGCCAGGGGAAAACCGCGGCAGCGGACGGGACCGGCCCGTCCACTGCGCGTCCTGCGGGTGTGGCGGCCTAGAGCGCGGCGGCCTGCTTGGCGAGCTTTACGGCTTCTTCGTAGTTCGCCTTGGAACGGCCGTTCCATTCGCCTTCCAGCTGGGTGATCTGCTGGTTCACGGCGGCGTCCTTCTTGTTGCCGGCGAAGATCGCCAGGAAGGCCGGGTCGGCGGCCTTCTTTCCGTCGATCAGCGGCGCCCAGGTCAGCTTGCGGGCCTGCGCCAGCAGTTCGGCGGCCTTGCCGCTCTTGGCCTTGTCGCCCAGCTTGGCTTCGGCGTCGTAGATGGCCTTGGTGGCGGCCTGCAGTTCCTTCAGGCGGAACGTGACCGTCTGGTCATACAGCGACTGCACCACGTAATAGCGCGACTGCGACAGGTCGGCGTTGAATTGCACCTTGCTGCGCTTGGCGATTTCGGCGGGGTCGGGGTAGCCCTGGGGAATCTTGCCGGCCAGCGCCGTGTAGGGCAGCACTGGCAGGCGCGAGATCTTGGGCTCCAGCAGCAGTTCCTGCCCGGCCTGGCTGAGGGTGAAGGCGATGAACTTCTTGCCTTCCTCAGAGTTCTTCGCGCCGGCGATCAGCGCGATGTTGGCCGGCACGATGGCGGTTTCGGAGGGGTAGACGAATTCGACCGGGAACTTGGAATACTTGCTGGACAGGCCGAAGAAGTCGATCACCGGGCCGGCGCCGAACTGGCCGTTGTTCACGCCGTCGGGTACGCCGAACGAACGCTCGGTCACGGCGCTGCTGTTGCCCGACATGCGCAGCAAGGTGCTCCAACCTTCGTCCCAGCCTTCGCCCTGGAGGATGGTTTCCACCGTCAGGTGCATGGTGCCCGAGCGCGACGGCGAGGTGATCCCGACATGGCCGAACCACTGCGGCGACAGCAGGTCCTTCCATTCCACCGGCGCAGGGATCTTGTGCGCCGCGATGTAGCGGGTGTTGTAGATGATGCCGTAGCCGGCCAGGGCCTGGCCCAAATACATGCCGCCCGGATCGTTGATGGGATAGTTGCCGATCTTGTCAGGCACCTGCTTGTTGGCGACGTCGGTGGAACTTGCCAGCAGTTTGTCGCGGCCCAGCACTTCGAAGGCGTCGGGCGCGCTGGCCCAGAACACCTCGGGGCGCTGGCCGGCGGGCGTTTCGCGCACATAGGCGATGCCCGATACCGTGTTCTTGTTCAGGACTTCCAGCGTGATGCCGGGATTGGCCTTTTCGAAGGCCGTCTTGTAGGCCTGGGTGAGGTCTTTGGGGAACGACGTGATCACCGTGACGGTGCCTGCCAGGGCAGGGGCCGCGCAAACGGCCAGCACCGCACCTGCAAGGGCTGTGCGCATTGCATGCATGGTTTGTCTCCGTAGTTTTAGATTTGTCCGGAGACAGTACTGGCCGGCCTGGGCAGCGTCCAATCACAAATTTTGATGCGCGCCATCAATGCGGGCGCCCCGGCCGGGCGGGGCGCCGAGCCTTGCCCGCTAGGCCGTGGCGGATATGCCGCCTTGCATGGCCCGGGCCTGCTTGTCCATCACTGCGGTGATCTGCTGCTGGATCTGCATCGCCTGGGCGTTGAGCGCCATCAGTTGCTGGGCCTTCATTTCGGCCGGCATGCTGCTGGCCTTGACCTTGGCGATCTGGTCCATCACGCGCTTGAGCTGCTTCTGCAGTTCCTTGATCTGGCGTGTGTAGGCGTCGTCGTTGCTGGAGTCTTCGGTTTCCTTGGCTTCCTGCACGTTGCCCATTTTCAGGCCGCCTGGGTTGTTGACGCGGATCTTGCCGTCCGTGGACACCGTGCTCGCTTCCGCGTCCGAGGCGCTCTTGGCTTCCTTGTTGGCCTGGATCTTCTGGGCCCAGAGGTCGGCCAGGCTGTTGATTCGGGAACTGCCGCTGATGGGATCGATCGCCATGATTGCTCCTGCCGCCTATGAGGATTTCGGGGTTTTCACTAGTACGGCATTCTGACGGTGAACTTAAGCATTGCCCCCTGTTTGCGGCCCCCTTTACACTGGCGCCCGCTCACACCCAACACCTACTTTGGGATATCCATGTCCAATTCCTACTTTCCGCGCTGGCGCCTGGCGGACGACGCCGAGCCCGGCGTCATCATCGCGCCCGACGAAAGGCTGTCCTGGCCCAAGAACGTGGCCATGGGCGCCCAGCACGTGGTTGCCATGTTCGGCTCCACCGTGCTGGCGCCGCTGCTCATGGGCTTTGACCCGAACGTCGCCATCCTGATGTCAGGCATCGGCACGCTGATCTTCTTCCTGTTCGTGGGCGGACGCGTTCCCAGCTACCTGGGTTCCAGCTTCGCCTTCATCGGCGGCGTGATCGCGGTGACCGGCTATGCCGGCGGCGGGGCGAACGCCAATATCGGCGTCGCGCTGGGCGCCATCATCGCCTGCGGCCTGGCCTACACGCTGATCGGCCTGATCGTCTGGTTTGTCAACGCGCGCGCCGGCGGCGGCGCGAACTGGATCGACACCTTGATGCCGCCCGTCGTCACGGGCGCGGTGGTTGCGGTCATTGGCCTGAACCTGGCCCCGATCGCCGCCAAGGGCGCGATGGGCGCATCCGGTTTCGACAGCGTGATGTCCATGGTCACCATCCTCTGCGTGGGCGGCATCGCCGTGTTCACCAAGGGCATGGTGCAGCGCCTGCTGATCCTGGTCGGCATGATCCTGGCCTGCGTGGTGTACGGCATCCTGGCCAACGGCATGGGGCTGGGCAAGCCCATCGACTTTTCGGGCGTGGCCGCCGCGGCCTGGTTCGGCTTGCCGCATTTCGCCGCGCCGGTGTTCAAGGCCGAGGCCATGGGCCTGATCGTGCCTGTCGCCATCATCCTGGTGGCCGAGAACCTGGGCCACGTGAAGGCCGTCAGCGCCATGACCGGACAGGACCTGGACCGCTATCTGGGCCGCGCCTTCGTCGGCGACGGGGTCGCCACCATGGTGTCCGGCGCCGTGGGCGGCACGGGCGTCACCACCTACGCCGAGAACATCGGGGTGATGGCGGTCACGCGCATCTATTCCACCCTGGTGTTCGTGGTCGCCGCCCTGATCGCCATCGTGCTGGGCTTCTCGCCCAAGTTCGGCGCGCTGATCCAGATGATCCCGGGGCCCGTGCTGGGCGGCATGTCGGTGGTGGTGTTCGGCCTGATCGCCATTGCCGGCGCCCGTATCTGGGTGGTCAACCAAGTGGACTTCAGCGACAACCGCAACCTCATCGTGGCTGCGGTCACGCTGGTGCTGGGCGCGGGCGACTTCACGGTCAAGTTGGGTAACTTCACGCTGGGTGGCATCGGCACCGCCACCTTCGGCGCCATCATCCTGTATGCCTTGCTGCGCCGCAGGAAGTAAGCGGCGCGACCACGCGCGGACCCGGCGTCGCGCGCGTGGCCGGCCAGCGCGCCTAGGTGCCCGACAGCCTCGTGGCAGAGGCCGTGGCGGTCACGGCCACCGGCACCGCCTCGATCACCTGTCCGGATTGCGTCTTGAATACCGCGGTGGCTTCCGCCAGGCGCCGCGCCTGTTCCTCCATCGCGGCTGCCGCCGCTGACGCTTCCTCGACCAGCGCGGCGTTCTGCTGGGTCACCTCGTCCATTTGCGAAATTGCCAGGCTGACCTGGTCTATGCCGCCGGCTTGCTGCGTCGAAGCGGCCGAGATCTCGGCCATGATCGCCGCCACCCGCTGCACGGAATCCACAATTTCCTGCATGGTCTGCCCGGCTGCGGCGACCTGGGCCGAACCGGCGGCGACCGTGTCCACCGAAGCTTCGATCAGCGTCTTGATCTCCTTGGCGGCCTGCGCCGCGCGCTGGGCCAGGGTGCGGACTTCGCCCGCGACCACGGCAAAGCCCTTGCCCTGCTCGCCGGCGCGCGCGGCTTCCACCGCCGCATTCAGCGCCAGGATGTTGGTCTGGAAGGCGATGCCATCGATCACGGACACGATGTCCGCGATCCGCCGCGAACTGTCCGAGATGCCGTGCATGGTGGCCACCACCTGCTCCACGTTCTGGCCGCCGCGCTGCGCCACGTCCATGCTGACCGCGGCCAACTGATTGGCCTGGGCGGCGTTTTCCGCATTCTGCTTGACGGTCACCGCCAGCTCTTCCATGGTGGATGCGGTTTCTTCGAGCGCCGCGGCCTGTTCTTCGGTACGCACTGACAGGTTGGAGTTGCCGGCAGCGATTTCCGCCGCGCCCACATTGATCTCATCCACGCCCTGGCGCACGGACGTCACCGTGCGGGTGAGGCCCTCCTGCATGCGTTTGAGCGAAGCGAACAGGACGCCGATCTCATTGTTGGAGCGGGTTTCCACGCGGTTCGTCAGGTCGCCGGCCGCGATGCGGTCAAAATGCCTGCCAGCCTCCTGCAGCGGACGCAGCACGGCGCGCCGGATGAAGGTCCAGCACAATGCCGTCAGCAGCAGGGCGGCGGATATCAGCGCGACCGCCGAGATCCGGGCGGTGGAGTAGGTTTGCTCCGAGCTTGCCAGCACGCCGTCGCTGCGCTCCTGGACCCGGGCCAGGAAGGCTTGCATGTCTTTCATGAAGTAGGCGTCTGCCTGGGGCAGCCGTCCCTCGTCCTGGCGGTACTTGGCAGGCGAGCGTGCCTTGAGGTCGGATTCCAGTGTGTCCAGGATGGCGGCGTACTCGGTGAAGCGTCCCTGCAGCGTCTGGGCCAGCTCCTGACCGCGAGGACTCTTGGGGACGGCCATGTAGCGGGCGAAGCGCTCGCGCGCCTGCTTCAGATGGCTGGCGGCTTCGTCCCCGGCCAGCCCGGCCTGGTCCATGCCGCCGGCCTGCATGGCAGCCATGCCCGCGCCGAGCGCCAGTCGCGCGCGCAGCAGGGCGGCGTTGGCTTCGTAGAGCGGGTCGACCTGATGGACCGCGACATTGTTCAGGTCCTTGATCTCGGTCACGCTTTTTTCGGCGTTCATCCAGCTCAAGCCGCAAGCCAGCGCCAGGGCGACGACGAAGCAGCCCAGCACCAACAGCATTCCAGTACGGACTTTCAATTTTTCCAGCATGAGAGCTCCTCGTTCTTGAACGCGATCCGCCGCGCGAAGGAACGGCCCAGGCCGCCCGCCGAGCGGCGGAATGGCGAACGTCGCGCCGGGTGGCTGCGATGCGTCCGCCTCCACTGCAACTACCCGCAAAAACAAGACTCCTGCCCCTGGCACGTGCTTGCGATCAGCAGCCCCGGCCAATCGGCAGTGATTTCAATGTATTAAATTGTCATGAATGACACAATTTGTTGTTTTATACTGATTCAGTCCGTTTTTGCTGGCGTTTTTGAGAGGTAAGCATCGGCTGTTGCAAAAAACTATCGAAGAGTAGTTTTTACGCCACACCTGCGCCATGGCGCGCGATTGCGGCCTGCCCCATCCGGCTTTCGGGTGGATCAGGAAAAACTGAAAAAAATGACGGGTTTTAGCGGGTTACAGCGGCGAAATGCGGCGAAAACAGCGGTTTCTCCGGCGGCTTGCAATTCCCGTGGACTTTGACCACAATATGACCTTGATTGCCCCGGTTCCGACCCGAGCCGGGGTTTTGTTTTGGTCGTCCGCGCCGCTCGCCAGTTTTTGCTTTTACCCGGCTGCCTGCGCGCGCCAGGATTCCGACCTTCACCGAGAACGCTCCGTCCGGGGCGTTTTCTACTTTTGTTTGGGAAACGACATGTCTGCCATTCCTTTGACCGTGCGCGGGGCCGAGCGCTTGCAAGAAGAGCTCCAGCGGCTGAAAACCGTGGAACGTCCTGCCGTTATCAACGCGATCGCTGAAGCGCGTGCGCAGGGTGATCTGTCGGAAAATGCCGAGTACGACGCTGCTCGCGAGCGCCAAGGCTTTATCGAGGGCCGGATTGCCGAGCTTGAAGGCACGCTTTCCAACGCCCACCTGATCGATCCTACCGCCCTGGATGCCGAAGGCCGCGCCGTGTTTGGCGCCACCGTCGACATCGAGGACCTGGACTCGGGCGATCGTGTGACGTACCAAATCGTCGGCGACGTTGAAGCCGACATCAAGTCGAACCTGATTTCCGTGTCCAGCCCGGTGGCGCGCGCGTTGATCGGCAAAAGCGAAGGCGATGTGGTCGAGGTCAAGGCCCCGGCTGGCGTTCGCGAGTATGAAGTCCTGGGCGTGCGCTACATCTGACGCCAACGTAGTAAGCTGGAAGTTGTCAAAACACCATAGTCCGAACCGTGCGTTCGACTGAATTCCGCGGTTTAATGCGGATCGCTATGGTGGACCGGGCGCGTAAAGCGCCCGTTTTTGTGCCTGCACTTACCTTTTCGTCGACTTGCGGCTGGTGCCGCTGCGTGCTCCGGCCCGCAGGCTGAGCGCGCTGCCGGCGCGGCGGGGAATGCCGTGACCGCTGGCGGTGGTCTTCCTGGTGCCAGGGCGCATGGGCTTGCCGTTCTTGTTGAGCTGGTCCTGGGGCACGAAGCGCGTCTTCGGCTTGGGCTCTTCGGATTCGCTGCGGCGCGGACGCTTGGCTAGGGTCTTGCCTTCGGCGGCCAGCTTCTTGGGCGTGTGCGGCTCAGAGGCGCGGCGCTTGGCAGGGCGTTCGGGTTCCATGGCGGCCAGCGCGGCGGGCTTGATGTTGCCGGCCAGCGGGCGGAACAGGATCAGCGTCTTGCCCAGGTGGTGCACCGGGGCGCAGGAAAGCGTGTCGCAGATGGTCGACAGCATTGCGTCGCGGGCCTCGCGGTCGTCGCCGCCGGCGCGCACCTTGATGAGGCCATGCGAAGTCAGCGCCAGGTCGATTTCCTTGAGCACGGCTTCGGTCAGGCCATTGTCGCCAATCAGGACGACGGGGCGCAAAGGGTGAGCGGCGGACCGAAGGTCGCTGCGCTCACGAGAGGTAAGTTCTAATATAGGCATGCGTGGAATTGTACGGTAATGGCCAAGAATAAATTCTCTAAAGACTGGATTCACCAGCACATCAACGATCCCTATGTGAAGCTGGCGCAACAGAAGGGCTACAGGGCCCGCGCCGCCTTCAAGCTGATCGAGATCCTGGATACCGAGAAGCTGATGCGCCGGGGCGACCTCGTGGTCGACCTGGGGTCGGCGCCCGGCAGCTGGTCCCAAGTGGCGCGCGAGCGCCTGGCGGGGCCGGGCGGGGTCGTGGACGGACGCATCATCGCGCTCGATATCCTGCCCATGGAACCCGTGGCGGGCGTTGAATTCATCCAGGGCGACTTCCGCGAAGATGAAGTTTTGAAACAATTGGAAGACATGGTCGGATCGCGCGCGGTGGACCTTGTTATTTCCGACATGGCCCCCAACTTGTCAGGGGTGGGTATTGCCGACTCCGCGCGCATCCAGCATGTGTGCGAGTTGGCGATGGAATTCTCCTGCGCCCACCTCAAGCCCAACGGGGCGCTGATCGTCAAGGCTTTCCACGGCAGCGGCTTTTCGCAGATCGTGGAATCCTTCAAGCAGCGCTTCAAGCGGGTGGTCGAACGCAAGCCGAAGGCATCGCGGGACAAATCCTCCGAAACCTTTCTGGTTGCGCGCGATCTGAAGTAGCCCGGGTCCGGGGCGCGCCGCCTCGGATTCGAAAAACCTACAGCCTGCCGGGACAACGACCAGAAAATTCGCGAATAAGACAAAACTCAGAGGGGCTCAGGCATCCCGGGACGCAATCTGGTCTGACAGGGTAGAATGAGCTATTGACATACTTGTGACTGTGCCATATGCGGGTGCGCGGTCGCCGGTCGGAATCGAAAGCAGGAGATCGACCTTGAATAATTCATTTTCGAAAGTCGCTGTCTGGATGGTGATAGCCCTCGTGCTGTTCACCGTCTTCAAACAGTTCGACGGACGCGCTCAGACCCAGGACGGCGTGACCTACACGCAGTTCATGGACGACGCCAAGGCGGGACGTATCCGCAAGGTCGACGTCCAGGGCGACGTGCTGTACGTCACCCCTGACGCGGGCCGCGCCTACACGCTGACTTCGCCGGGCGACCTCTGGATGGTCTCCGATCTGCTGAAGTATGGCGTCCAGGTGTCGGGCAAGCCGCGCGAAGAGCAGTCGTTGCTGATGAGCATCTTCGTGTCGTGGTTCCCCATGCTGTTGCTGATCGGCGTCTGGGTGTTCTTCATGCGCCAGATGCAGGGCGGCGGCAGGGGCGGGGCGTTCAGCTTCGGCAAATCGCGCGCCCGCATGCTCGACGAGAACACCAACCAGATCACCTTCGCCGACGTTGCCGGCTGCGACGAAGCCAAGGAAGACGTCCAGGAACTGGTCGATTTCCTGCGCGACCCCAGCAAGTTCCAGAAGCTGGGCGGCCGCATTCCGCGCGGCGTGCTGATGGTCGGCTCGCCGGGTACCGGCAAGACGCTGCTGGCCAAGGCCATCGCGGGCGAAGCCAAAGTGCCGTTCTTCAGCATCTCGGGTTCCGACTTCGTTGAAATGTTCGTCGGCGTGGGCGCGGCCCGCGTGCGCGACATGTTCGAAAACGCCAAGAAGCACGCTCCCTGCATCATCTTCATCGACGAAATCGATGCGGTCGGCCGCCAGCGTGGCGCCGGCCTGGGCGGCGGCAACGACGAACGCGAACAGACGCTGAACCAGATGCTGGTGGAAATGGACGGCTTCGAGTCCGGCCAGGGCGTCATCGTCATCGCCGCGACCAACCGTCCCGACGTGCTGGATCCCGCGCTGCTGCGCCCGGGCCGCTTCGACCGCCAGGTCGTGGTGCCGCTGCCCGATATCCGCGGCCGCGAGCAGATCCTGAAGGTCCATATGCGCAAGGTTCCGCTGTCGCCCAACGTCGACGCGACCGTGCTGGCGCGCGGCACCCCGGGCTTCTCGGGCGCCGATCTGGCCAACCTGGTCAACGAAGCCGCGCTGTTCGCCGCCCGCCGCAATGGCCGCACGGTCGACATGTCCGACTTCGAAAAGGCCAAGGACAAGATCATCATGGGTGCGGAACGCCGCTCCATCGTGATGCCCGAAGAGGAACGCAAGAACACCGCGTACCACGAGTCCGGCCACGCGATCGTCGCCCGCCTGCTGCCCAAGACCGATCCGGTCCACAAGGTCACCATCATCCCGCGCGGCCGTGCGCTGGGCGTGACCATGCAACTGCCTGAGACCGACCGCTACAGCATGGACAAGGGTCGTCTGCTGTCCACCATTGCCGTGCTGTTCGGCGGCCGCATCGCCGAAGAAATCTTCATGGACCAGATGACGACGGGAGCTTCGAACGACTTCGAACGCGCCACCGCCATCGCCCGCGACATCGTCACGCGCTACGGCATGACCGACGAGCTGGGCCCGATGGTCTATGCCGAGAACGAAGGCGAAGTGTTCCTGGGCCGCAGCGTCACCAAGACCACGCACATGTCGGAAGCCACCATGCAGAAGGTGGACACCGAGATCCGCCGCATCATCGACGAGCAGTACAGCGTTGCGCGCAAGATCCTGGAAGACAACCGCGACAAGGTCGAAGTCATGACCTCCGCGCTGCTCGAATGGGAAACCATCGACGCCGACCAGATCAACGACATCATCGAGGGCCGTCCTCCGCGTCCCCCGAAGACGCCTCAGGGCCCGTCGGATACGTCCGATACGCCGCCCACGGGCCTGGCGGCAGGTGGCAATACGGCTGCCGCTGTCTGAGGCTGCTCATCCTGAGTTATGGCAAATAACTTCCTTTGCGGGCGCTTCGAGTTTGATCTCGAGCGCCCGCTTGTCATGGGTATCGTCAACGTCACGCCGGACTCCTTTTCCGACGGCGGCCAGCATGACGATACGGATTCCGCAGTGGCGCATGCGCGCCAATTGATCGCCGAAGGCGCCCAGATCCTGGACCTGGGCGGCGAATCCACGCGCCCCGGGGCCGATCCGGTGTCCGTGGCCGACGAACTGGCTCGGCTGCTGCCGGTGGTGGAGGCGCTGCGCGATTGCGGCGTGCCCCTGTCCATCGACACCTTCAAGCCGGAAGTCATGCGCGCCGTGCTGGATGCCGGCGCGGACATGATCAACGACATCTATGGCTTCAGGCAGCCCGGCGCCGTCGAGGCGGTGACGCATTCGCGCTGCGGGCTTTGCGTGATGCACATGAAGGGCGAACCTCGCACCATGCAGGCCGCCCCGCCCGAGTACACCGACTTGATCGGTGAAATCGGACTCTTCCTGGGGGCTCGCGCGCACAAGCTGCGCGCGGCCTGGATCGATCCTCGCCGCATCGTGCTGGACCCGGGCTTCGGCTTCGGCAAGACGGGCGACCAGAATTTCCAACTGTTGCGCCGGCTGTCCAGCCTGCGCAGCGCCGGTTATCCATTGCTGATCGGCCTCTCGCGCAAAACCATGATCGGCCAGGCTACCGGCCGGCCCGTGGGCGACAGGTTGCCCGGCAGCATCGCCGCGGCGCTTGCCTGCGTGGCGCGTGGCGCTTCCATCGTGCGGGTGCACGATGTGGCGGCCACGGTCGACGCGCTCAAGGTATGGCACGCGGCAGAACAAGGAGCACTCAGTTCATGATTCGACGCAAATATTTCGGTACCGACGGTGTCCGCGGCGAAGTCGGCGGTCCGGTGATCAACGCCGAATTCGCGCTGCGTCTGGGTTACGCGGCCGGCCGCGTCCTGGCGCGTGAGCACGCCGTGCGCGGCGGCAGCCGTCCGCAGGTCGTGATCGGCAAGGACACGCGGATCTCCGGCTACATGCTGGAATCCGCGTTGGAAGCCGGCCTGTCGGCGGCAGGCATCGACGTGCTGCTGGCCGGTCCGATTCCGACCCCCGCGGTGGCCTACCTGACCCGGGCGCTGCGACTGGTGGCGGGGATTGTCATCAGCGCTTCGCACAATCCGTACCAGGACAACGGCATCAAGTTCTTCTCGGCGCAGGGCATGAAGCTGCCCGACGAGATCGAGGCCGACATCGAAACCGCCCTGGACGAGCCGCTGGGCTGCGTCGCCTCGGAAGCGCTGGGTCGCGCGCGCCGCATGGGCGACGCGCAGGGCCGCTACATCGAGTTCTGCAAGAGCACCTTCCCCAACGATCTGGACCTGAACGGCATGACGATCGTGGTGGACGCCGCCCATGGCGCCGCCTACAACATCGCGCCGCACGTGTTCCGCGAACTGGGCGCCGAAGTGCACGCCATCGGCGTCAATCCGGATGGCTTCAACATCAATAAGGGCGTGGGCGCGCTGCATCCCGAGCTGCTGGCCAAGGAAGTGCACGCTCGCGGCGCCCAGTTGGGCATCGCGCTGGACGGCGACGCCGACCGCCTGCAGATGGTCGATGGCGAAGGCCGCATCTACAACGGCGACGAACTCATGTACGCCATCGTCCGCGAACGCATGCAGCGCGGCAAGGTGGACGGCGTGGTCGGCACGCTGATGACCAACTTCGGCTTCGAACGCGAAATGCAGCGGCTGGGCGTGGGCTTCGAGCGCGCCAATGTCGGCGACCGCTACGTGCTGGAGCAGATGCAGGCGCGCGGCTGGCTGTATGGCGGCGAAAGCTCCGGCCATCTGCTGTGCCTGGACTGCCATTCGACGGGCGACGGCATCGTCGCCGCGCTGCAGGTCCTGACTGCGCTGCGCCGCAACTCGGTCGGGCTGGCGGAGTGGGTGAGCGATCTGCGCATGTATCCGCAGAAGATGATCAATGTGCCGCTGACCCCGGGCCAGGACTGGAAGACGCATGCCGGCTTGAGCGCGGCGCGCAAGGCCGTCGAAGCCGAGCTGGACGGCCGCGGCCGCATCCTGATCCGCGCTTCGGGCACCGAGCCGAAGCTGCGCCTCATGGTCGAGGCCGAGGATGAAGCCCTGGCCGTCTCCTGCGCCGAGAAGCTTGCGGCCAGCCTGGGATAAACGCTGCCTTACGATTTCGAGCAAGGCCACCCGGCGCGTGACGGGTGGCCTTTGTTTGTTCAAGGGTTGTATAGATTTGTAAAGTTTTGTCGATTTGGGCGGAGGATTGATTTATTCGCTCCAGACTAAACTTCATAGTCACGTAACATATTGGTCAAGTCTTTGACATACAGGGCGTCCACACTGGCTGGACTCTCTAGGAGCTTCGCGCAATGCTGGAATTAGCACGCATCAATCCGAGCCGTAATGCCGCGGAACCTTGGACCGGCGCCGCCGCCAAGGTGCTGGTGGTGGGCTTGGCGCGCACCGCTGAAGAAATCGAGCAGATTCAACGCCTGCGCTACGACGTCTTCACCGAGGACATGGGCGCGGTGTTCCCCGACGCCCAGGACGGCATCGAGCATGATCGCTTCGATCCGTTCTGCGAACATCTGATGGTCCGCGAGCTGGATACGGGCCGCGTGGTCGGCACCTACCGGATCCTGACGCCGGAAAAGGCGCGAGAGGCTGGCGGGTATTACTCGCAGTCCGAGTTCGACCTGTCCGGGCTGGGCTCCATCCAGGACGAGCTGGTCGAAGTCGGCCGCTCTTGCACCCATCCCGACTACCGCAGCGGCGGCGTGATCATGCTGTTGTGGTCTGGCCTGGCCGAATACCTGCGCCGGGGCGGCTATCAGTACGTGCTGGGCTGCGCCAGCGTCAGCCTGCGCGACGACGGCGTCACGGCCGCCGAAGTGTGGCGCACCATTTCCAAGCAGCTGCCGCAGGGCGATGAGCCGCGCGTGACGCCGCTGCACCGCTATCCGGTGGAAAAGCTCAACAGCACCTTGCCGGCGCGCGTGCCGCCGCTGATCAAGGGTTACCTGAAGCTGGGTGCCAAGGTCTGTGGCGAGCCCGCCTGGGACCCCGATTTCAACGCCGCGGATTTCCCGGTCCTGCTGAAGATGGACCGCATGGACGAGCGCTACCGCCGCCATTTCGGGCTGGATCAGCCCGCAACCGCCGCTGTCCAGCGCTGAGACCCCCATGCGCCGCCTGTTCCGCCGCATGAAGATCAGGTTGATACGGCGGGCCACCAGGCCCTTGCGCATGGAACTCAAGCGGCTGGATCGCGAAACCGATCTGTCGCCGTTCTAGCGCGTCGGCCCCGCAGGGCGGGGTCCGAACAGGGCGGCGCGAGCGCGCCGCCCGGCTGGTTCCTCAGAACTCCAGCAGTTCGAACGAAAAGCCCACCTTGTTCCACTCGGCTTCTTCCGCGCGCAGCGTGAAGTCGCTCAGGGGGTGCTGCGCCAGCCATTCGCGGTTGACCCGCACCACGATCGAGTTGTCGCGCACCGACGCGGTCAGCGGCAGCGGTTCGATTTCATTGCGGCGGCGGAACAGCAGCACCGCCAGGCGCAGGCTGAGGATGGCCTTCCATTGCGGGCGCGAGCGCACCAGCGGTTCCAGCTTGGTCAGCTTGCCCTGATGGCCGAGCGCAAGCAGCGCCAGCAACTGCTGGTCGGCGCGCGAGAACCCGGGCATGTCGGCGTTTTCCAGCACGTAGGCGGTGTGCTTGTGGTACGCGTTGTGGGCAATGGACAGGCCCACTTCGTGCAGATCGGCCGCCCAGCCCAGTGCTGGGCGCAACTCCGCGCGTTCCGGACCGTCCGGGAACATGGCGTCGAACAGCGTCAGCGCAGCGTGGTGCACGCGACGCGCCTGGTTGACGTCGACGTGGTAGCGCTTCATGAACTGGCGCACCGATTCATCGCGCTTGTCATGCTCGTCATCGCGGCCCAGCAGGTCGTACAGCACGCCCAGGCGCAAGGCGCCATCGCCGGTGTGCATGACGTCGATGCCCAGCTCGTCGAACAGGGCGCTCATGATGGCCAGGCCGCCGGGCAGCACGTCCGAGCGTTCGATCTTGATGCCGGGCAGTTCTGATGGGACCACACGGCCCGAGCGGATGATGCGGTCCTTCAGCTTGTTCAGGCCGGCGCGCGTGATGCCTCGGTCCGAGAAGCGGCATTCGGTCAGGATGGCGAACAGCGCCTTGGCCGTGCCGGAGGAGCCGTAGGCTTCCTTCCAGCCCATCTTGCGGTACTGCTTGGCGATGACTTCGATCTCGCGGCGCGCGGCCAGTTCGGCCTGCTTCATCTGATGCGCGTCCACCACGCCGTCCGAGAAGAACTGGCGGCTGTAGCTGACGCAGCCCATGTAGAGCGAGGACATCAGGCCGGGCTCGTGCCCTTTGCCGATGATGACTTCGGTCGAGCCGCCGCCGATGTCGATGACCAGGCGCTTGTTGGGCGAGGGGGGCAGGGTGTGAACCACGCCGGAGAAGATCAGGCGGGCCTCTTCGCGGCCGGCGATGACTTCGATGGGAAAGCCCAGCGCGGCTTCGGCGCGCGGCAGGAAATCCCGGGTGTTTCGGGCGACGCGGAACGTATTGGTGGCGACGGCGCGGACCCGGTTGGGATGGAAGCTGCGCAGGCGGTCGCCGAAGCGCTCCAGCACGGCGATGGCTCTGTCGATGGCCTCGTCGCCCAGCCTCTTTTCGGAGTCCAGGCCGGCCGCAAGCCGGACGGTTTCCTTGAGGCGGTCGATCTGATAGATCTGGGGCGTACCGTCCTGTTGAACGATGCGTCCGATGGAGAGGCGAAAGCTGTTGGACCCGAGGTCCACCGCGGCCAGAAGTTGATCCATGCGGCTCGTAAATATTGTCTGAGAGGTGGCCCGATTATAGAGATCCCATGTGACAGCGCCCCCGCCCACGTTTTTTTTCTTATGGAACAGGGGTTTGCGGCATCTGATCCGCCTGCTATGCGTCCCGGTTTTGGCGTACGCTACGTATTTGCTGCTGTGTCATGGAACCGTCACTTTTTTGCAGTAAAACTCCACGCTCTCCCTACGTATGGAATCCGGTATGCCCTCACGCCCTCCTGCCGAGCCCTTGCTTCTGAACCGCGAGTTGTCGCTGCTGAAATTCAACGAACGCGTGCTGGCGATGGCGGAGAATCCCAAGACTCCCTTGCTGGAACGCCTGCGCTACGTCTGCATCGTCAGTTCCAACCTGGATGAGTTCTTCGAGATCCGGATTTCCAGCCTGAAGGAGCAGCAGCGCCAGTCGCCGAATCTGGTGGGGCCCGACGGCATGACGCCCGACCAGGCGTTCGACAATGTGCAGCAGGCGGTGCACGAACTGGTCAACCGCCAGTACAACCTGCTCAACGACGAGATCCTGCCGGCCATGCACGCCGAGGGCATTTCGTTGCACCACGCGTCCGAATGGAATCCGCAACAGCAGGAATGGGCGCGCGATGTCTTCAATCGCGACGTGATGCCGCTGCTGACCCCGATCGGACTGGATCCGGCGCATCCGTTTCCGCGGGTCTACAACAAGAGCCTGAACTTCATCGTGTCGCTGTCGGGCGCCGACGCCTTTGGCCGGCAGGCCTCGATCGCCGTGGTGCAGGCGCCGCGCGCCTTGCCGCGCCTGATCAAGATGCCGCAGGAGCTGTCGGGCCAGCCCGAGGGCTACATCCTGCTGACCTCGCTGCTGCGCGCCTTTGTCGGCGAGCTCTTCCCGGGCCTGGAAATGCTGGGCTGCTATCAGTGGCGGGTCACGCGCAACAGCGACCTGTTCGTGGACGAGGAAGAAGTCACCAACCTGCGCCACGCCTTGCAGGGCGAGTTGTCGCAGCGCAACTTCGGCGCCGCCGTGCGCCTGGAGATCGACAAGCTGACGCCGGTCGAACTGGAACACTTCCTGCAGCGCGAGTTCTCGCTCAAGGCCGAGGACACGTACCGCGTGCCGGGGCCGGTGAACCTGTCGCGCCTGATGCAGCTGTGCAACTCGGATTCGCGCCCGGATCTGTTGTTCCCGGATTACCGCGCGCCCGTGCCGGCGCCGTTCGACCGCGTGGGCGACAAGCCGGCCGAACTGTTCGAGGCCGTGGCCGAGCAGGACCGCCTGCTGCACCATCCCTACCAGTCGTTCCAACCCGTCATCGACTTCCTGACCGCCGCCGCGCTGGATCCGGACGTCATGGCGATCAAGCAGACCATCTACCGCACCGGCGAGGACTCCGAGCTGATGAAGATCCTGCTGGCCGCCGCGCGCGCCGGCAAGGAAGTGACGGTGGTGGTGGAGCTGATGGCCCGCTTCGACGAGCAGACCAACATCAACTGGGCTTCCAAGCTGGAAGAGGTGGGGGCGCACGTCGTGTACGGCGTGGTGGCGCACAAGACGCACGCCAAGATGGCCGTGGTGTTGCGCCGCGAAAAAGGGCGGCTGCGCCGCTATGCTCACCTGGGCACCGGCAACTACCACCCGCGCACGGCGCGCCTGTACACCGACTTCGGCTTGCTGACCGCCGATCCGAAGCTGTGCGAGGACATGGACAAGGTGTTCGCGCAGCTGACCGGGCTGGGCGCGCGCCGTTCGCTCAAGGCGCTGATGCAGTCGCCCTTCACCATGCACGACGGCATGGTGGCGCTGATCCGCGCCGAGGCCCGCGCGGCCAAGGCCGGCAAGCGTTCGCGCATCATGGCCAAGATGAACTCGCTCTTGGAAGAACAGATCATCGAAGAGCTTTACAAGGCCGGTCAGGCCGGCGTGAAGATCGACCTGATCGTGCGCGGCGTATGCGCATTGCGCGCCGGCGTGCCGGGGCTGTCGGAGAACATCCGGGTGCGTTCCATCGTCGGCCGCTTCCTGGAGCATTCGCGGGTCTTCTACTTCTACGCCGAGGGCGAAGAAACCGTGTACCTGTCGTCGGCCGACTGGATGGATCGCAACTTCTTCCGCCGGGTAGAGATCGCTTTCCCGATCTACGACAAGACCCTGAAGAAGCGCGTCATCGACGAAGCCTTCACCTACGCCCTGCGCGACAACCAGCTGGCCTGGCAGCAACTGCCCGACGGCGACTACACCCGCGTCAAGAGCCGTCGCGAGCCCTTCAACGTGCACCAGTACCTGATGCAGAAGCTGGGCGTGTAACGCCAGCCGCCCCGACCGGGGCGGTTTTCGAAGCAAGGCCTCCCATATGTTACGTCCCCTTTTTGGGATGGCGGTGTTCGAGGCAAATCCTCCCCAGATCCAGGCCGCGCGGATCCGGCTCCGCGCCGGTCCGCCACCGGCGCCCCCTGGGAGGGAGGCGCGCAGCGCCTCGGGGGGATCATGACTGTCACTATCCTGTCATGTGGGACTTCTATTATTCGAGGGTCGCTGAAAGACAGGCAGTTTTCCAAGCCTGCCAGACTCCTCCAACGAGCACAGAAGGAACCCTGATGTTCAAACGTGTCTTCAAACAAGTTTCCCTGGGCGTCGCGCTGAGCGCCGCCGTATTTGCCGTCCAGGCCGCCGACGTGACCGGCGCCGGCGCTTCGTTCCCGTACCCGATCTACGCCAAGTGGGCCTCCGACTACAAGGCCGCCACCAATAGCGCCGTCAACTACCAGTCCATCGGTTCGGGCGGCGGTCAGCAACAAATCATCGCCAAGACCGTCGATTTCGGCGCTTCGGACGATCCCATGAAGGCTGCCGATCTGGAAAAGAACGGCCTGCTGCAATTCCCGGCCGTCATCGGCGGCACGGTTGCCGTGGTGAACATCGACGGCGTCGAACCCGGCAAGCTGAAGCTGTCGGGCAAGGTCCTGGCCGATATCTTCCTGGGCAAGATCAAGAAGTGGGACGACGCTGCCATCAAGGCGCTGAACCCCGACCTGAAGCTGCCGGCCGCCGACATCATCGTCGTGCACCGCTCGGACGGCTCGGGCACCACCTTCGGCTGGACCAACTACCTGTCCAAGGTGTCGCCGGACTGGAAGTCGACCGTGGGCGAAGGCAAGGCCGTCAAGTGGCCCGTGGGTCAGGGCGGCAAGGGCAACGAAGGCGTCGCCGCCTACGTCGGCCAGCTGAAGAACTCGATCGGCTACGTGGAATACGCCTACGCCAAGCAGAACAAGCTGGCCTGGACGCAACTGCAGAACAAGGACGGCAAGTTCGTCCAGCCGGAACAGAAGGCGTTCGCAGCCGCGGCCGCCAACGCCGACTGGAAGAGCGCGCCGGGCATGGGCGTGGTCCTGACCGACGAGCCGGGCGCCGATTCCTGGCCCGTCACCGCCGCCACCTTCATCCTGGTCCACAAGTCGCAAGACAAGCCGGCGCAGGGCAAGGCCGTGCTGGAATTCTTCGACTGGGCCTTCAAGAACGGCGCCAAGTCGGCTGAAGCCATGGACTACGTGCCGCTGCCGGAAGCCGTGACCAAGGAAATCCGCGCCGCCTGGGGCGAAGTCAAGGCCGCCGACGGCAAGGCCGTCTGGCAATAAAGGCTTGAGCGCGAGGGAGGTCGGCTGACAATGCCAATCTCCATCGCGCGCAAGCCCCAGCGGCCGCCGCTGGCGTTCCGGATACGGGATGCTGGCGGCGGTCCGCCGCAAGACCTTCGAAGTTTCTCCCCTGGTTTCCTAAGGAAAGTCCATCCATGAGCGCGGTAATGGATAATAGTGTGCCGCTTTCGCCCAGCGTGGCGGACTCCGTGACTACCGGCACGCCTTCGCCTATGAAGCAAAACAAAAACGCGCTGATGGATGCGCTATTCAAGAACCTGACCCGCCTGTTCGCCTTCCTGGTGTTCATCCTGCTGGCGGCGATTCTTGTTTCCCTGATCTACGGCAGCCGCGAATCGCTGGCCAAGTACGGCCTGTCGTTCCTCTGGCTCAACGACTGGGATCCGGTCAATTCGAACTACGGCGCCGTGGTGCCCATCATCGGTACGCTGCTGACCTCGGCCATCGCCCTGATCATCGCCGTGCCCGTGTCCTTCGGCATCGCCATCTTCCTGACCGAACTGTCGCCCACCTGGCTGCGCCGCCCCCTGGGCACAGCGGTCGAAATGCTGGCGGCGATTCCGTCCATCATCTACGGCATGTGGGGCCTGTTCGTCTTCGTCCCCGTGTTCCAGCAGTATGTGCAGCCCTTCATGATCGCCACATTGGGCAGCCTGCCCGTGATCGGCGGCATCTTCGCGGGGCCGCCCTTCGGCATCGGCATCTTCACCGCCGGCCTGATCCTCTCGATCATGATCATCCCGTTCATCGCCGCGGTGATGCGCGACGTGTTCGAACTGGTGCCGGCGATGCTCAAGGAATCCGCCTACGGCCTGGGCAGCACGACCTGGGAAGTGATGTGGCGCGTGGTGCTGCCCTACACCAAGTCGGGCGTCATCGGCGGCATCATGCTGGGACTGGGCCGCGCGCTTGGCGAAACCATGGCGGTGACCTTCGTCATCGGCAACGCCTTCAAGTGGTCCGGTTCGCTGTTCTCGCCGGGCAACTCGATCGCTTCGGCGCTGGCCAACGAATTCAATGAAGCGGGCGGCATACAGAAGTCGGCGCTGCTGGAACTGGGCCTGATCCTGTTCCTGATCACGACCATCGTGCTCGCGCTGGCCAAGATGCTGCTGGTTCGCTTGTCCGCCAGTGAAGGCAAGAAAACCTGACGCGCCGCGAGCACAAGGAAAAGATCATGGCTGTATCCGTACTCAATATGCAGAACGGCACCTATCGCCGGCGCCGCGTAGTCAACCGCATCATGCTGACCGTGTCGCTGGGCACCCTGGTGTTCGGGCTGTTCTGGCTGTTCTGGATCATTCTGACGCTGTTGATGAAGGGCGCGCCCGCGCTGTCGTACACGCTCTTCACCGAGATCACGCCGCCGCCCGGGCAGACCGGCGGTCTCATCAACGCCATCTTCGGCAGCGTGATGATGGCTGGCGTGGGCACGCTCATCGGCACGCCCGTCGGCATCCTGGCCGGCACCTACCTGGCCGAATACGGCCAGCGCGGCTGGCTGGCGCCGGCCACGCGCTTCCTGAACGACGTGCTGCTGTCGGCCCCGTCCATCATCATCGGCCTGTTCATCTACGCCGTGTACGTGGCCCAGGTGGGGCACTACTCGGGCTGGGCCGGCGCCATCGCGCTGTCCATCCTGGTGATTCCGGTGGTGGTGCGCACCACCGACAACATGCTGCTGCTGGTGCCCAACAGCCTGCGCGAAGCCGCTGCCGCGCTGGGCTGCCCCAAGTGGCGCATGATCACCATGGTGTGCTATCGCGCCGCCAAGACCGGCATCATCACCGGCGTGCTGCTGGCCATCGCCCGCATCTCGGGTGAAACCGCGCCGCTGCTGTTCACCGCGCTGTCGAACCAGTTCATGTCCCTGAACATGAACGGCCCGATGGCCAACCTGCCGGTCGTGATCTACCAGTACGCCGCCAGCCCCTTCAAGGACTGGAACAACCTGGCCTGGGCCGGCGCCACCCTGATTACGCTGCTGGTGCTGGGCATCAACATCATCGCCCGCAACATGTTCCGCAAGTAAAGATCGCTATGCCGGCGCGCCGGGCGCGCCGGAGCCAAGGGAAACCAAATGGAAAACACCGCTACCGCCGTCAAGAACAAGATCGAGGTCAAGAACCTGAACTTCTACTACGGCAAGTTCCATGCGATCCGCAATGTGAACATGTCGATCCAGGAGAAGAAGGTCACGGCCTTCATCGGCCCGTCCGGCTGCGGCAAGTCCACGCTGCTGCGCACCTTCAACCGCATGTTCGAGCTCTACCCCGGCCAGCGCGCCGAGGGCGAAATCATCCTGGACGGCGAAAACCTGCTGACGGCCAAGACCGACATCTCGCTGATCCGCGCCAAGGTCGGCATGGTGTTCCAGAAGCCCACGCCGTTCCCCATGAGCATCTACGACAACATCGCCTTCGGCGTGCGCCTGTTCGAGCGCCTGTCCAAGGGGGAAATGGACGAGCGCGTGGAATGGGCCCTGAGCAAGGCCGCGCTGTGGAACGAAGTGAAGGACAAGCTGCACCAGAGCGGCAACAGCCTGTCGGGCGGCCAGCAACAGCGCCTGTGCATCGCGCGCGGCGTGGCCATCAAGCCGGAAGTGCTGCTGCTGGACGAGCCGTGCTCGGCGCTGGACCCGATTTCGACCGCCAAGATCGAAGAGCTGATCGCCGAACTGAAGAACGACTACACCGTCGTCATCGTGACGCACAACATGCAGCAGGCCGCGCGCTGCTCGGACTACACCGCCTACATGTACCTGGGCGAGCTGATGGAATTCGGCCAGACCGACCAGATCTTCGTGAAGCCTTCGCGCAAGGAAACGGAAGACTACATCACGGGTCGCTTCGGCTGACCGCTGCGTTTCGGCTCTGCAAATGGCGGCGCGCTGTTCGGACAGCGCGCCGTTTTTCATTTGCTGTTACAGCAGCACCTGCTCGGAGCCCGCCGGGGCTGGTCCTGGACGTTGCCCGCATGGCGGCCGGGAATCAGCACCATGAACATCCTCGCCAGCGCGTAACAGCCCCGCAGGCCCAGCCGCATAGGCCAACCGGGCCGGGATCTGGTATAGTTGCCACCCTTCGGGGCGTAGCGCAGCCTGGTAGCGCATCTGCTTTGGGAGCAGAGGGTCGTGAGTTCGAATCCCACCGCCCCGACCAATGAAGAAAGGCCGTCAGCGATATGTCGCTGACGGCCTTTTGCCATTTCCGGGCTGACCCTCAGGTCAAGCGCAGCATCCGCCGCATCCTGTCCGTCAGCAGCTGCTTGATTGCATCATCCGGGAGGCGCATTGGACCCGGGTCCGTCAGCATCATGGCACTGAGCGTTCCCAGCAGCATCTGCATGGCGATCTGGATTTCCAATTCTGTGTCCACGCCCGCCTGGACCGGCATTTTTCGAGCCAAGGCCGGCACGAACAGGGCATGCATATGGCGATTCAAGATGACCAACGGACTCGATTCTCGTTCGGCCATCGAGAAATCCTGTAGCACGGCCTTGAAAGTCCCCTGGCTTTCGCGGCAGCCATCGACGTAAAAATCCACCATGGCTGCGACGATATCCGAGGCGGTGCCTTCGGTCCAGACGGCGTCTTGGCGGACAAGATTATCGGCTTGCGCTTTGCTTTCCGTGACGGCAGCGTCCAGGACTGCCGCAAGAAAGGTCTCTTTGTCCTGGAAACGGCCATAGAACGCGCCGATGGATGTGTCCGCGAGACGTATCACGTCACCAATCAGTACCAGGTCCAGGTTGGCGTGCCGTTCTAGCAATTCGCGGCCGGCGCGGATCATCCTGGCCAGGGACTCCTCGCTGCGTAACTGACGGGGAGGGCGCGGAACGCCCGGTGATTGCGCGACCGGGCGAGCGGCTTTCCGCTCCCTGGAAGCGCGCGTTGTCTTGGTAGTTGTTTTCTGCGATGGAGGGGCTGCCATGACAACATCTATCCAAACCTGAAGTGCCACATTATGCCGTAGCAGATGCGCTCTCTTATCGATCAAGCGCCTGTTGCTGCCACGTCATAACGGGGAGGTTGTTTGCAGGACGAACGGCGGTCACAGGTGCTTGGCCCAGCACTGATCTCGGCCTAGGGAAACCTCGCGTTGAAGGGCCTCAAGTACCTTCCAATAATAGAATTAGAATTCTAATTATTGTGTGGCAACGAAATATGGTCGTGGGTTGGTCCTCCTGCCAGCTCTGCCGTATCCCACGGATCAGTCCGCGACTTGCGTGGATGCAACGGCAGGTCATGCGCACGGCGGCGATGCGGCATGGCGCGGCTCCTCGCATAGCGGCATTGGAGAAGAGAATCATGAGTGATTACATCTCAGGCAAGACCATCGTCATTACCGGGGCAGGCGGCGGCTTTGGACGCCAAGTCGCGCAGCAGGCCGCCGCCCGTGGCGCGCTGGTGACGTGCGGCGATATCGACGCGGACGCTGCGGCGGAAACCGTCGCACGCATTACCGCGGCGGGCGGCCGGGCGCAGGCCCTAGCCGCGGATGTCCGCATTCTGGATGACCTGAGAGGCCTCGTCGGCGCCAGCGTGCAGCGCTATGGTTCGATCGACGTAATGCTCAACAATGCAGGCATCATGCCGCTGGCTTTTGTCGCGGATCACTCGCGTGCCTACGATGCCTGGATGCGTTGTATCGACATCAATATGAGGGGCGTGTTCAATGGCATGATTGCCGCCCACGATGCGATGATCTTTCAGGGGCGGGGCCACTTCATCAACATCTCGTCCATCTATGGGGACTTCCCCGCAGTGGGCGCGGCAATCTACGGCGCCACCAAAGCCGCAGTCGATTTCATGTCGGAAGCCGTGAGGACGGAGGCGCGCGGGAAGATCAAGGTGACGACCATCAGCCCCACCGGAGTGCCCAACACCGGACTTGGCGGGTCCGTAGCCAACCACGCTGCCGCCGTCGGGAGAGTCGGGAACAACATGGAGCAGTTCATGGCAATGGTAAAGGGCCTGCAGGAAGGGGCCCTGCCGCCTGATCTCCGCGATCCGGAGAGCCTGTCGCATATGCCGGTGGAGCCTGACTCGATCGCCGACGCGATCCTGCTTGCCATCGATCAACCATGGGGCGTTTCGGTCAGCGACATGACGGTGCGCGCTTCGGCGGATTGCTTCGTGCTGTGATGGATCCGTGGTTTGTCGGCCAGGCGCCGCCAGCCTGCCAATTGATGGCGTGGGCGGGAACCTGAATCAGGCCGACCAATCTGCCACGAACTCATCACGAAACCGCCGTATCCAGTCCAGCCGCGTGGCAGCAAGCGCGCGGCCGCCATCCGTCTGCATGGTTCCCGCGATGCGTGCGAGCTTCAATTCGATGTGATCCAGCGCGTAGGCGCCGTCGTCCAGTTGCCGATGCATGCCCATGGGGTCGGTGGGGTGCGCAAGCGCCCGCCCCAGTTGCCCGCCGACATGGAACATGCGGGCCAGTCCCACCGGTCCAAGCGCATCCAGGCGGTCGGCATCCTGCACGATGCGGGCCTCGATGGTCCGGGGCGGGATGTTGGCGGAGTAGCTGTGGGCCTCGATGGCATGATGGACGGCTGCGAGCTTGGTTGAGGGATAGCCGGCGGCCTGCAGCTCACGCACGGCCTCGTCAGCCGCCATGGCCGATGCGCGCGCCCGGTCGGGATGGTTCTTGGGCAGGTTGACAAGGTCATGCAGGTAACTGGCGGCCATGACCACCATGGCGTCGGCTTCGGGGTGGTGCGCCAGCATGCTGTTGGCGGCCTTCCATACGCGTTCCAGATGGCTCAGGTCATGGGCGCCGTCACCGGTATCCGCGCTCTGGGCGATCAGTATGAGCTGCGGCCGCAATGCCGCCAAATCTTCGCGCATCTTCATTTTCTTCCGCCAGCTTCGGGACCAGCGGAAAGTGTACACAGGACGTTCTCGGGCCGGGCGTTTTGCCGCGCGGCCCGCAGGGCGGCCTTAGCCGCCCTGCGCCTGCATCCGTGCCGCCGCCGTGGAGCAGATCCGGTACACCAGCGCCGACACCACGAAGCTGGCCGGCGCGGCCAGCGTCGCCGCGAAACCCTCCGTGTGCATCAGCGCCAGGCCGCAAATCGCGCCTGCGAACCAGCCGGCCAGGCCTGCGCGGTTGAATGCGGCCCCGCCATGTTGCGGCGCGGACTCCTGGTCGCCCAGAATGTGCACCAGGGCCACCGCCACCCACGACACCACGAAGATGCCCTGGTAGGCGAGCGCCTGCAGCAGATACGAGAACACGTCCAGCAGCATCAGCGCATACGTCACCGCGCCCACGATGACCGCCCACATCGCCTTGGGCCAGCGCATGCCCGGCCAGCGCGCGAAGAATGCCTGCATGTTGATGGTCGCCAGGTAGTAGTTGGCGGTGTTGATGCGGGTCTGCGTGATCCACACGAACAGCAATCCGCCCAGGCCCATCAGCTTGAGCAGCGCCAGCACCACCGACACCTCCGACAGCGCGGCGTCGCTGGGGATGGTGCTGACCAGATAGATGCCGGCCACGCCGTTGAGCAGGAAGGTCACCAGATAGAAGGGCATGCCGAAGTTGTAGCGGCTATGGTAGGTCTGGTCTTCGCGCTTGCCGAAGCGGGCATAGTCGAAGGTGAACATCATCAGGACCCATACGCCCATGTAGTACACGAAGGCGTCCCACCAACCGCCGGGGACCGGGCCTTCGGGCGGACCGAATGACAGCCAGGCATCGCTGTAGCCGTATTCCTGCGTCGCCATCACCACGGCCAGCAACAACCCCAGCAAATAGAAGGGCAGCAGCACGCCGTTGAACTTGTCGAGCCATGTTTGCACGCTGCCGAAGATCAACAGCACGCTGTAGATGACCACCACCAGCGCCACCAGCCAGTACGGCACGGCAGGATAAAGATGATGCGCGGCGACCGACATCACCGCGCCTTCGAACACCGCGTAGTAGATGGCGGTGGCGAAGAAGATCAGGGTGGCCAGCGCCGCGCCCGAGGTGCCAAAGAGCCGGCGCGAGAACAGCGCCACCGACAGGCCGCTGCGGATGGCGTAGCGGCTGATGACGCCGTTGATCAGCCCGTAGCTGATCACCGACAGCACCATGCCGATGATGGCGTTGCGGGCGCCGTATTTCAGCGCGAGCGTGGCGCCGACGACGATGTAGAACACGGCGCTGCACACGGCCCACCAGGCCATGGTGAGGGCGTAGCGGGGCATGCGGTCGCTGTCGGCGACGGCATGCAGCGAGTTGTCCGTCTCATCGGACGGTTTGCGTGGGGTCATGTTGGCCATGTCGGATCTCCTGGCGGGATCGGATGCTGCGGTTCGACTGCGGAACGGGCGCGGGTCGCCCACCGGCCTTGCCAGGGGGCAAGGCCGGGATATAAGAAAAACCGGGAGAAGGGCGCGGACCGGCCGCGCCCCGAGGATCAGCCGCTGAGCGCCTGATGCAGCCGCTCGAAGCGGGCGCGGTAGTCGCGCCTTGCGGCCACCGCCTGCTCCAGCGTCACCCGCTCGAAATGGGCGCTCTGGTTGGGCTGCATCTGACCGACCTTGTCCAGGTCGGCGCTGATGACCGTGCCTATCATGGCGTAGCCGCCGCCGGACACCGCATCGCGATGCAGGATGATGGGTTCCACGCCCGCAGGCACCTGGATGGAGCCGATGGGATAGCAGGCGTCGACGATGTTCGACGGATCGGCGCCCGCGCCGAAAGGTTGCTCGCGGGCGCGAAAGCGTAGCGGGCGGCCCTGCTTGTAGCGGTAGCCGATGCGATCGGCCTCGGAGGTCACGGTCCAGGCGTCTTCATAGAAAGTGGCGGCGGATTCTGGCTCCAGGCGGTGATCGTATAGACCCGGAAGCACGCGCAGCGTCTGCGTCTTGGGCGGGGCCTCGGCCAACGCGGCCGGCAGTTCGCGGCCCACGCGCGTGCGGATGGACGCCCGGCCCACCGCCAGCCGGTCGCCGGCCTGCAGCTTGCGGCCTTCGTGCCCGCCGATAGCGCCCAGCGCGTAGGTCGAGCGGCTGCCCAGGACCACAGGGACGTCGATGCCGCCCGCGACCGCCAGGCAAGCGCGGGCGCCGGCCTGCACGAAGTCGAACGACAGCCGGCTGCCGGCCTGCACCGCCAGCGCCAAATTGCAGGCCTGCGCCACGCCGTCGATCTTGGGGATCATGCTGGCGCCCGTCACGGCAATCACGGCGGTGCGGTGGAACAACAGCTCCGGGCCGAGCAGCGTGCATTCCAGCACCGCGTCGCCGGCGGCATTGCCCACCAGCAGGTTGGCGGCGGCCAGCGCGTACTGATCGAGCGCGCCGGACGGCGGTATGCCCAGGTGGTAGTGGCCTAGGCGGCCCGTGTCCTGCACCGAAGTGGCCAGGCCGGGCTTGATGACTTCGATGATGGGATCGTTAGGCATGGAGCGTCTCCAGCAGTTGGGCGTTGCAGGCATCGGGCGCGCGCTGGAACTCGGCCAGCGAGAACGACACGGGCCGGATGCGCAGGTCGAAGCTGCCGGCCTCGACCTGCGCCGTGGCCTGGTCGTACTCGTCGCGGGTGATGGGCTTGAACTTCACGATGTCGCCCGGGCGGAAGAACACCATCGAATCGCGCAGATGCGCCTGGCGCTGGGCAGGTTCGAAGATGGGTGCTGGCGTGACGCCGAACATCTGGTAGCCGCCCGCGCCGCGTACCGAATAGATGCAGCCGAAGCAGCCGCCGTGTCCCACCGTGTGTTTGGGAGTATCGGTGCGGGGGCGCAGGTATTTGGGAACCTGCAGCTGGCGCTCGCGTTCCACCATCTGGTACATGAAGGGCAACCCGGCCACGAAGCCCACCATGGACACGAACCAGGGCGAACCGGAGTGGGCGTCGATGAAGCCCTGCACCGAGTCGTGGCCGTTGATGCGGGCCGCGTACTCCAGGTCGGTGGATTCCGGATCCTGGTGCCTTTCGCGAAACCGCATCAGGGTCTCGTGGGTCCAGGGGTCGTTGTAGTACACCGGCACTTCGATGATGCGGGTGGCCAGCGTCAGGTTGGCCAGGTCTATGCCCGCCTCCAGTTCGCGCAGCAGGGCCAGCAGGGCGTCCGGCGCGATGCGGTCGGGGTCGTACCGTACTTGATAGGACGCGTTGGCCGGGCAGATCTCGGTCACGCCGTCGACCGCGCGTTCGCGCAGCGCCCGCGTGATCGCCATGCCCTTGAAGAAGGATTCCAGCGACATGTCCTCGCTGATCTCGACGAAGATGAACTCGTCGCCGCCATGGGTGTAGCGCAAGCTCATTGGTTTTCCTCCCGGTCCCTTTGCATCCAGGCTTCAAGATAATTGGTGTGGTAGCGGCCCGCCAGCACGTCCGCATCCTCCAGCAGTTCGCGGTGCAGGGCCTGCGTTGAATGCACGCCCGTCAGTTCCACTTCGTCGAGCGCGCGCGCCATGCGCGCCAGCGCCGCCGCGCGGCTCTCGTCCCAGACGATCAGCTTGGCCAGCAGCGAGTCATAGTAGGGCGGCACGGAGCAGCCCGGATACAGCATCGAGTCCACGCGCACGCCGGGCCCGCCGGGCCAGCGCACGTGTTCCACCCGGCCAGGGCTGGGCGCGAAGTTGCGCTTGGGGTCTTCGGCGTTGATGCGGCATTCGATCGCTGCGCCGCGAATGGCGATGTCCTGCTGGCGTAAGCGCAGGGGTTCGCCGTCGGCGATGCGCAGCATTTCGCGCACCAGGTCCACGCCCGTGATGGCTTCGGTGATGGGGTGCTCGACCTGGATGCGGGTGTTCATCTCGATGAAGTAGAACTCGCCGGCGCCGCGGCTGTCGTCGTACAGATACTCCAGCGTGCCCGCTCCCCGGTACCCGACCGAGCGCGCCAGTTGCGCCGCCGATTCGCACAGCTTCTGCCGGGTGGCGGGGTTCAGGGCGGGAGAGGGCGCTTCTTCCAATACCTTCTGCCGGCGCCGTTGCAGGGAGCATTCGCGTTCATACAGGTGGACGGCGTTGCTGCCGTCGCCCAGAACCTGCACTTCGATGTGCCGCGCGCGCGGCAGATAGCGCTCCAGGTATACGCCGGCTTCGCCGAAGGCCGCCTGCGCCTCGGCCTGGGCCTGCGGCATCTGCGCGCGCAGTTCGGCTTCGTCGCGCACCACGCGTATGCCGCGCCCGCCGCCGCCCGCGGCTGCCTTGATCATGAGCGGGTAGCCAATGATGGCGGCATGGGTCAGGGCTTCGTCCAGCGATGACAGCACGCCTTCGCTGCCAGGCACCGTCGGCACGCCGGCCGCCTGGGCGCAGGCGCGCGCCGCCGCCTTGTCGCCCATCGTGCGGATGGTGGCGGCATCGGGCCCGACGAAGATCAGGCCGGCGTCGCTCACGGCCTGCGCGAATGCCGCGTTTTCCGACAGGAAGCCGTAGCCGGGATGTACTGCCTGGGCGCCGGTGCTGCGGGCGGCCTCCAGCAGCGCTTCGGTGTTCAGATAGCTGCGCGTCGCGTGCGAGGGGCCGATGAGCACCGCTTCGTCGGCCATGCGCGTGGCCAGCGCGTCTCGGTCCGCTTCGCTGTATACGGCCACGGTGCGCATGCCCAGTTCGCGGGCGGCGCGGATGATGCGCAAGGCGATTTCGCCGCGGTTGGCCACCAGCACCTTGTGGATGTTGCGCGGCCGGTAGGGAAGATGGGTATCGGACATGGCGCGGCCTATCCCTCGATGCGCAGCAGGGGCTGTCCGGCTTCCACCGGCTCGCCGTCTTCCACCAGGATCTCGGCCACCACGCCGCCGGTGGGCGTTTCGATCTGGTTGAACTGCTTCATGACCTCGACGATGCCGATCACGGCGCCGGCGGCGACCGTGGCGCCCCGCTCCACGAAGGGGGCAGCGTCGGGGCTGGGGCGGCGGTAGAAGGTTCCGGGCAGGGGGCTGGGAATATCGTGCAACGGCATGGTTTTCTCCTTGGAATGTCGTTCGGGCGGCAGGGGGTCAGGGGCCGGTCACGCTGGGCGGCGCGATCCGGATACCGTGGGCTTCCAGCTTCTCGCGGGTGGCGCGCACCAGGGACAGGGCGCCGGGTGTGTCGCTGTGTATGCAGACGGAATCGAAGTCGATGGGGATGTCCTTGCCTTCGACCGTGCGCACGCGGCCCTCGGTGCAGGCGCGCAGCACTTTTTCGGCGACCTGGGCGGGGTCCAGCGGCTGGGTGTAGCGGGTGAAGACGATGGAGCCGCTGGCGTCGTAGTCGCGGTCGGCGTAGAACTCGCGCACCACGGGCTGGTTCAGTTCGCGCGCCAGACGGTAGGTGACCGAGCTTTCCATGCAGTACAGCGCCAGCGTGGGCTCCAGCTCCTGCAGCGTTTCGATCAAACGGCGCGACAAGGCTTCGTCGCGGGCGGCCTGCATGTACAGCGCGCCATGCGGCTTCACGTGCTGCAGGCGCAGTCCGTGCAGTCGGGCGAATTCGCGCAGCGCGCCCAGTTGATAGACGATGTCGTGCACCAGCGCTTCGGCGCTTTCGCGCATGTCCCGCCGGCCGAAGCCGACCAGGTCGCGAAAGCCGGGATGGGCGCCGATGCAGACGCCGTGTTCGCGGGCCTGCAACACCGTGCGGTTCATGATCCGCGGGTCGCCGGCATGGAATCCCGTGGCGATGTTGGCCGAACTGATCAAGGGCATGATCGCTTCGTCCACGCCGTCCCCGATGGTCCACGGGCCGAATCCTTCCCCCATGTCCGAGTTGAGGTCGATGCTGCGTTTGCTCATTGCCGAAGGCTCCTTGGCGTTGCTCGCCGCATTCGACGCGGCGTGTGACGTGAACATTAGCCAAGGCCGAGGGGGACAAAAAGATCTTTTTATTGATCGATCAATATCTGTTTTTTAGATAACTGTCCGTTGAATTGGCAGCATCGTTCCGACGTTTTTCCTATGAAAAATAAGGGATACCCCTGATAAGACGCATCGGATTGCAGAGAGAATATTCAGATATTCTTGGGTAAAGATATCGATTAAAAAGATAAAACCGGACATGTCGATTACCCTACGTCAGCTCAAATACTTCATCGCCGCAGCCGAACTGGGCCAGATTTCGCAGGCGGCAATCCAGCTGGCGATATCCCAGTCGGCCATCACCAGCGCCATCCGCGAACTGGAGGAGACAGTGGGCACGGCGCTGTTCCTGCGGGGCGCCCACGGCGTGACGCTGACTCACAGCGGCCGCACCTTCCTGAACCACGCCTACAACATCCTGTCGTCGGTCGACGAGGCCCTGCGCATGCCGGCGACGGCGGAAGAGGTCTCGGGCCGCCTGTTGCTGGCGGCGTCCTATACGGTGATCGGCTACTTCCTGCCGTATCACCTGCAGCGGCTGTCTCAGCTGTATCCGCGCCTGGACATCCAGCTGCACGAACTGAACCGCAGCGCAATCGAGGAAGGCCTGATCGCGAACCGCTATGACATGGCGGTGCTGCTGACCTCGAACGTCGCCAATCCGGATCTGGCGGTGGAGCATTTCTTCGGCTCGCCGCGACGCCTGTGGCTGCCGGCCAGGCATCCCTTGCTTGCGGCGGACGCCGTGACTCTGGAGGACGTCTCGCGCGAACCCTTCATCATGCTGACCGTGGACGAGGCGGCCTACACCGCCTTGCGTTACTGGAACGAAACCCCCTTCAAGCCCGACGTGCGGCTGCGCACCTCATCCGTCGAGGCGGTGCGCAGCATGGTGGCCAACGGCAGCGGCGTGGCCCTGCTGTCGGACATGGTCTACCGGCCCTGGTCGCTGGAGGGGCGGCGGATTGAAACGGTACAGCTCAAGGACCCGATTCCGCCCATGAACGTCGGGTTGGCCTGGCGCCGGGGCGCGGAAGTGTCGCCCGCCATGCAGGCGGTGCGGGACTATTTCCGGCATGCGTACATGGCGCAGCGGGGCGGGGCGGGCTGAACGCGGACCGGCGCTACGCCCGCTTGCCGGGATGTATGCCCATGGTCTTCGCGATGACTTCCAGCATGATCTCGTTGGCGCCGCCGCCGATGGCCGTCTGCCTCAGGTCGCGATAGGCGCGAGAGATCCAGTTCTCGTTCATGACGCCCTGGCCGCCCCAGAACTGCAGGCATTCGTTGGGAATCTTCATGGACAGCTTGCCAGCGTAGTACTTCGCCATGGAGGCGAACTGGGCGATGTCCTGGCCGTCCAGGTATTGCTCGATGGCACGGTACAGCAGAGAGCGCAGTGCCTGGATCTCGGTCTGCATTTCGGCGAGCTTGTGGTAGACCACCTGATTGGACAGGATTGTGCCGCCGAACACTTGCCTCTGGCCGGCGTATTCGATGGTCTCTTCGATGGCCCGCTCCATCGACCGCATGCTGCGCGCCGCGACGAACATGCGTTCTTCCTGGAACTGCTCCATCTGGTAGATGAAGCCCATGTTCTCTTCGCCGATGCGGTTGCTGACTGGTACCCGCACGTCGTCGAAGAACAGTTCGGCCGTATCGGAGGCGCGCAGCACCAGCTTGTCCAGCTTGCGCGACACGCTGACGCCGGGAGCGTTCAATGGCACGATGATGAGCGATTTGTTCTTGTGCGGTCCGCCGTCCTGCGAGGTATTGCACAGCAGGCAGATCCAGTCGCCCTGCACGCCATTGGTGATCCACATCTTCGATCCGTTGATGACGTAGTCGTCGCCGTCGCGCCGCGCCCAGGTCTTTATCTGCGACACGTCCGAGCCTGCCGAGGCTTCGCTTACGCCGATGCAGCCGACCAGATCTCCCGCGATGGTGGGCGCCAGGTAGGCGCGCTTGAGCGCATCGCTGCCGTGATGCGCCAAGGCCGGAGTGCACATCGTGCTTTGCACGCCGATGGCCGAGGTCAGCCCGCTGGACCGGACTTCGCCCAGGGTCTCGGCGAAGACCATTTCGTAGCTGAAATCCAGCTCCATGCCACCATACTCGGCAGCCTTTCCTATGCCCAGCAGCCCGGCGGATCCGAAGGCCTTCATCACGCGGTGCGCAGGGAAAATCTGCTCGGCCTCCCACTCGTCCAGATAGGGGTCCAGGTGTTCGGCGATGATGCGGCGGGTGGTCCGTTCGAGTTCGCGATGCTCGTGGGTCAGGTGCATGGCTGTTTCCGGTTGGTTCAGTTGGCTGCCGGTGCGCCGGCGTCGGCTAGCGTGACGTGGCCGGCGATCAGCGCGACGCCGCCGGCATCTCTTACCCAGACGTCATATCTCCCTGGTGCATCGGCCACGCATTGGCCGCCTGCGGTGATGAGGCCGCCGGCATGCAGCGGCTTGAGAAAGCGGATGTCCAGGTCGAATCGTTCCAGCGCCGCGGCACCGAAGCTGCGCGCCAGCGATTGCCAGATCAGGTTGACCGAAAGCGTGCCGTGGGCGATGGTGCCGCCCATGGGCGTGGCCGAGGCGAATGCCGGATCTACGTGCAGGGGATTGAAGTCGTTGGTCAGTTCGGCATAAAGATCGATGTCCGCCTGAGTGACCTTCATGGATACTTCTTCCAGTGTAGGCGTCATGGTGTGTCCTAGGCGGCCCAGATCAGATTCATTCGGCCGGTATAGAGGGGGCGTCCAGTTGCGCCCTCGCCAGCGACTTCAAGTCGTAGATAGCGACGTTCGCCCCGCATTTCCTTGTCCAGGCAGCGCACCGTGGAACGTACGCGTTCGCCAGAGCGCGGCAGCCCTTGGACGCAAAGCGCTTGCCGCGCATGGATGTTGCCGGGCGGGCGCGGCGTCACCACGTTCAGGTAGGCGCGCATCATCAGCGCGACGGCCAGGCCGGCCTGCCTGGCCGGTGCGTCCTGCGCGTGCTGGCCGAACAGGCGTTCCCAGAGCGCCAGCAGCCTCGCGTCGAGCGGCTCTTCCCATTCGCCCAGCACGGAACCAGGGGTAAAGCTGTCATAGGTATACAGCGCGCTCATGGCGTCTCCGGTTCGGCAATCGGGAGCAGGTGGTCGCCGCGGGGCTCGAATCCGATCCGCACCCGCTGGCCGATGGCGAGCGGCGAGTTGGCGTCATTGCGGGTGTTGACCATCAAGCGGAATCCCTCGTCCAGGTCGACCAGGGCGATTACATAGGGCGCTTCGGCCTTGAAGGCCGCGTTCGGTGCACGATGCACCGTGGTATGGCTGAGCACGGTGCCCAGTCCGGCGGATTCGTTCCACTTCAGCTGCTGTCCGTGGCAATGAGTGCAGACACTGCGCGGAATGCGCTGCACCGCGCCGCATTCGCCGCAGGTCTGGTAGCGCAGCTTGCGGTCGCGGCAACCTTGCCAGAAAGGCTGCGTTTCCGCGGTGGGGCGTATGGAGGGCTTTTCCATTTCAGGCGGCTCCCAGGATGAGTGAGCAGTGGGCGGAAAGGATGCCGCCGTCTCCGTGCACGAAGGCCAGGTTGGCGCCATCCACCTGGCGGGCATCCGCCTGGCCGCGCAATTGATGGACGGCCTCGACCGCATGGAACATGCCGCCGGCCGCGCCGGAGTGGCCATAGGACAGCAGGCCGCCATGGGTATTGCAGGGCAGGGCGCCGCCCAGGCCCAACTGGCCTTGCAGGGCGGCGGGCCCGGCTTCGCCGCGCGCAAAGAATCCAATGGATTCAAGTTCGACCAGCAAGGTGATGGTGAACGAGTCGTAGATGAGAGCGACGTCGATGTCGGCGGGCTTCAGGCCGGCCGCCGCGAACGCGCGTGCCGACGAGGCCTTGCAGCCGAAATCGACCAGGCTGGGTGCGGACACGATATGTTCGTGCGTGTGGCCCTGGCCCGCACCCAGGATCTCCACGGCACGGTGGCTGGTGTTGGTGGCAGGACGGCGGCTGACCACCAGCGCCGCGCCGCCGTCGGAAACCAGGCAGCAGTCCAGCATGCGCAGGGGCGCGCTGATCTCGCGCGAGTTCAACACGTCCTCAATGGAGATCGGCTCGCGCTTGTGGGCCTTGGGATGCCGGCCGGCATGGCGGCGGTGCTCCACGGCGATTGCTGCCAGGTGCTCGGATGTCACACCGTAATCGTGCATGTAGCGTTGCGCAACCAGCGCATAGGAAGCGGGCACGCTGATGCCGAAGGGGCGCTCGAACTGCGGGTGGCCGACCTCGGCCAGCGCCGCCACCGCGCCGTCGCGGGACAGCCCCGTCAGACGGTTGTCGCCCGCGACGACCAGGACGTGGTTGCACTGGCCGCTGGCCACCAGGGCGGCCGCCTGCATGACCATGATGCAGGCGCTGGCGCCGCCGGCCTGTATCGCGGTGCAGAAGTTCGGACTCAGGCCCGCGTATTCGCAGAACACGGAACCGAGCATCAGGTGCGGCTCGGTAAAGGAATAGGCGCACAACACGCCGTCGATGTCGCCGGGGTCCAGGCCCGCGTCGCGTATCGCGCCGAATGCCGCTTCCGCGTGCAGGCCCATGCAACTGGAACCTGGCAGTTCGCCGACGCGCGTGTCGCAGGCGCCAGTGATGTAGGCGTTCATGCTCATGCGGCGCCGTCCTTGCCAGGCTTGGCGGACCAGTTGAATGCGAGGGGCTGCTTGTCCAGGAAGCGCGCCACGGCGTCGTCGTGGTAGACCGTGTGCAGAGCCAGCGCCTGGGCATGGGCCTCCAGTTCGGCCAGCGTGTTCTGGTCCAGGTTGAAGGAGCGGTTGAGTATGTTCTTCGACATGCCCAGCGCTTCGGTCGATGCGGCATGGAATCGGGCGGCAAGCGCCAATGCCTCGTCCAGCAGGGATTGCGGCGGGACGATGCGGTACAGGATGCCGAGGGCGCGCGCTTCTTCGGCGTCCACTTCGCGTGCCGAGAACACGAGTTCCTTGGCGCGCTGAAGGCCGACGATGCGCGGCAACAGGAAAAAGCCGCCCAGGTCCGGCACTAGGCCGATGCGTCCGAAAACGGCACAGAACCGCGCGCCCGGCGTGCCCAGGATGAAATCGCAGGCCAATGCCAGATTGAAGCCCGCGCCAAAGGCGGGGCCGTCCACCGCGGCAATGACGGGCTTTTCCAGATTGACCAGCTCATGGAACCAGGTGTGCAGACGGCGTATGCGATCCCGGTCCTTGTACACAGGCCGTTTGGCCTCGGACAGCGATTTCAGATCGCCGCCCGCACAGAACACGCCCTGGGCGCCCGTGATGACCACGGCTTTGACCGTGTCGTCGTCGCGCGCTTGAAGCACGGCTTCGGCCAGGCTTTGGCGCACCTCGAGATCGAAGGCGTTGCGTCGTTCGGGACGGTTCAGGGTGATGAGGAGTGTCGCGCCGCGGCGCTCGCGCAGGACATAGTCGTTCATGGCTTGAATCCCAGGCTGTTGGCGATGATGTTCTTCTGGATCTCGCTGGTGCCTTCGCCGATGATGTAGACCAGCGCGTCGCGGTGGATGCGGCCGACCGGATACTCGCGCATGATGCCGGCGCCGCCGAAGATACGGATGGCTTGCTCGCTGACCGAAACGGCGGTTTCGCTGGCGACCAGCTTGACGCGCGCGGCCGTGGCCGCGTCCAGGGTTCCCTGATCCACGCGCCAGGCGCCGTAATAGACCAGCCAGCGGGCCGCTTCGATCTGCGCCGACATCTCGGCGAGCTTGTGGCCGATGGCCTGATACTGGCCGATGCGCTTGCCGGCCACCAGACGGTCGTTGGCGTAGGCGGTGGCGGCATCGAAGGCCGCGCGCGCCATGCCCAGGGCATTGGCCGCCACGCCGACCCGGTTTTCGCTGAGCGATTCCAGGATCAGCGGATACGTGCCTTCGGTTTCGCCGAGCAGGCAATCGTCGGGCACGAAGGCATTGTCGATGTGGATCAACGCCGTTTCCGACGCGCGTATCCCTTCCTTCTTGAGCTTGGAAATTTCGAAGCCAGGATTGGGCAGTTCGACGATGAACAGGCTGATCGAGTCAGGACGGAGGTCGGGACTGGTGCGCGCGGCTACCAGCAGGAAGTCGGCGAAGGGCGCATTCGTGATGTAAAGCTTGCTGCCATGCAGGCGCCAACCGCCTTCAACGCGTTCGGCCCGGGTCTTCATGGCGCGCACGTTGGAGCCGCCGTCCGGTTCGCTCAGGCCGAAGCCGGCCACTTTCCGGCCGGCCAGCGCGGGCGCCAGGAAACGCGCCTTCTGCGCCGGCGTGCCGGCTTTCCATATGGGCCAGATGCCCAGATGCGTATGGGCCGACCAGGTGGAGGCGAACGCCTGGGACAGGTAACTCAGCTCTTCGCGCACGATGCAGTCGCTGATTTTGTCCAGGCCGCTGCCGCCATCGGCTTCCGGATAACGCACGCCCAGCAGGCCCAGATCGCCCCAGCGTTCAAAGACGTGCTTCGGAAAGGTTTCCTGTTCTTCAGCATCGAAGACCAGGGGGGCGAGTTCATCCTGGCAAAGCCGCCGCACGGTATCGCGGACGGCTTCGTGTTCACTGGAAAACGCAAAGCTCAAGCTCACGGATATGCTCCTTTGTCTCCGCTGGCGATGCCCGTCACCCTTGGCGTGTCGGGCATCTTTAAATTCTTTATAGAGAATAATATTCTCGTTAAAAAATATAATAGCCAGCGTTCATTGATGCGTCAATCATCGGATCAGGCGGTTTTGTCCTTGACAAGCCGGAGGGTCAATCCTAGACTTTATTCGCTATAAAGATAAATATTCGCTATACAGAATAAAGGAGACAACATGAAGACCGGATTACCCCTGCTTCAATCCTCATTCTCGTCGCGGGCGGCCAGCTTGGCTGCGGCTGCCTTTATGGCTTTGGGCTCAGGGTCGGCCCGTGCCGAGCCTGTCTACCCGTCCAAACCGATAGAGGTGATCGTGGCGTCCTCGGCGGGCGGCATCCTGGACACTATCGCGCGCACGGCCGCGCACGGCATCGAACGCCTGGGCCAGCCTGCCGTGGTCAAGAACCTGCCGGGAGGCGGCGGCACCATCGGCACTCAGGCAGTGGCGCGCGCGCCGGGAGACGGCTACACCTTGGGGGCGGTAGCGACCAGCCACGCCATCAATCCCAGCATGTATTCCAAGCTGCAGTACGACACCGCGCGCGGATTCAGCAACATTACGCAAATGGTGGAGCTGACCAACTTCCTGGTCGCCAATCCTGCGGTCCCCGCGTCCAACCTCAAGGAGTTCATCGCGCTGGCGAAGTCCAAGCCAGGCACCCTGACATACGGCTCTGCGGGCGTCGGACAATCCAATCATCTTTCAGGCGAGTTGCTGCAGCAGGCCGCCGGCATCAAGCTGGTGCACGTGCCTTACCGGGGCAGCGCACAGGCGTTGACGGATCTGCTCGGCGGGTCGCTTTCGGTGATGTTCGTCGACGCGCTTTCGGCCGAACCCTATGTAAAGTCAGGAAAGCTGAAGCTGATCGCGATTACCGGATTGGAGCGGTCGCCGGCCTATCCCGACTATCCCACGCTGAATGAATCCGGCTTGCCGGGGTTCAACGGCAATACCTGGCTCGGCCTGGTTGCGCCTGCCGGCGTGCCCAAGAACATCGTCGACAAATTGCAGGGAGCGGTGCGCGCGGAGTTCGAGGATCCCGTCGTGCGCAAGCGTCTGCTGGGGCAGGGCGTCATTCCGGTAGCTTCCGCGCCGAAGGCTTTCAGCGAGTTCCTGGACGGCGAGATGAAGCGCTGGGACCAGGTCATCAAGACGGCGGGCATCGATGCGAACTGAAATGATGGAAGACATGAACATCGTGGGCGGCGCGTCACCGCAGGCGCTGGCAGGGGCGGCGCGCGCGGCCGCCGTGCTGGAGGCGCGCAGCGTGGCCATCGTGGGCGCTTCAGCCGATCCGGGGAAGATCGCCGGCCGACCTTTGGCCTACATGCTGTCGCGCGGCTTTGTCGGCAAACTGTTTCCGGTCAATCCGACGCGCGATCAGGTGCAGGGTCTCAAGAGCTATCCCTCGTTGGCCGCGATAGGCGAGCCGGTGGATCTGGCCATAGTCGGTACGCCGGCGGGGCTGGTCGAGGATGTGATCCGCGAGGGCGCGGCCGCGGGCGTCAAGGCGTTCGTCGTGTTTTCTTCGGGCTTTTCCGAAACGGGCGAAGAAGGCGCGGCGCTGCAACGCAGGCTGGGCGAACTAGCGCGGGCCCAAGGCGTCACGATACTCGGCCCCAACTGCCTGGGCGTGGCCAATAGCGCCACCGGACTCATCGCCTCGTTCACCACCGCACTGGAGGAAACGCCAATCAAGCAGGGCGGCTTCGCCTTCGTCAGCCAGAGTGGCGCGTTGGGCGCGTACTGGATGGACATCTGCCTGCGTTCTGGCCTGGGATTCAGCAAATGGATCACCACCGGCAATGAGTGCGACATGGATGCGGCGTCGGCCATTGCCTATCTTGCCGACGATCCGCAGACGCGCGTCATCGGACTTTACGTCGAGGATATCCGCGATTCCCTGGCGTTCCGACGGGCGCTGCTGCGCGCGGCGGCAGCCGGGAAGCCGGTCATCGCGATCAAGGCGGGCCGCTCGCAGGCGGGCGCGGCGGCTGCTGCTTCGCATACGGGAGCGCTGGCCGGCGACGATGCCCTGTATGACGCCTGCCTGCGTCAGCATGGCGCGCTGCGGGTGGATTCGCTGGGCCAGATGATGGATGTGGCCCGGCTGTTCCTGTTCGACAGCGTGCCGCAGGGCAAGCGCTTGGCCGTCATGTCCGTGTCGGGAGGCGCGGGCGTGCTCATCGCGGACGAAGCCGAACGCTGGGCGCTGGAGCTGCCCGCGCTTGCGCCGCAGACGGCCCAGGCGCTGGCGCCGGTGTTGCCTTCCTTCGTCAAGGCGGCCAATCCGCTGGACCTGACCGGCAATGTGGTGCAGGACACCGCCAGCATTTCAAGGGCGCTGGAGGCCGTGGCGCGAGACCCGGGCAACGACGCCATCGTGCTGTTCGTTGGCCTGATGCACAGCATCGCCACGGCGTTCACCGACGCCATCGCCCAGGCGCGCCAGCGTACCCATCGCCCCATCGTGGTGATCTGGATCGGCGCCAAGGAAGAGTCGGTGAGTGTGCTGGAGCAGGCGCGCATACCCGTGTTCCGCGATATCCCGCCCGCGGTTGCAGCCCTGGGCGCTGCTGTGCGTCTGAACGGCTTGCGCCATGCGGCGCTGACGGCGCCGGCGTTGCCGGCACCCCGGTGCGATGCGATGCCGGCCGCTAGTATCGCGTTTCTGCTTGAGTGGGACAGCAAGGCGCTATTGCGCGAACTCGGAACCGCCGGCATCCCCGACGGCGTGCTGGTGGACGGCGATATGCCCGACCGCTTGCCCGCGCCCTTGGCTTACCCCGTCGTCGCCAAGCTGCAGGCCAGTACTGTCCTGCACAAGAGCGACATAGGCGGCGTGGTACTCGGCATCATGGACGACGAGCAATTTCGAGCAGCCCTGCTGCGCCTGCGCGCAATCGCCAGCGACAGGGGCATCGACGCGAGGGGCATCCTGCTCGAATCCATGCAGCGCTTCGACCACGAATTGCTGCTGGGCCTACGCCGCGACGTCCGATTCGGCCCCACCTTGACGCTGGGCCGCGGCGGGGTGGAAGTGGAGCTCGATCCCGACGTGGTCTGCCGTTTGCTGCCGCTGGACGCACAAGGCATCCAGGAAATGATCGAGGGCCTGCGCTCGGCCAAGCTGCTGCAGGGGTTTCGGGGGCGCGGCGCCGTTGACCTGCCAGCTCTGGCTCGGCAGATTGCGGGGTTGTGCGAAGCATTCCTGGCGCGGCCGGACCTGGCGGAAATCGAGATCAATCCGCTGGCAGTGGGCGAGGGGCAGGCCTGGGTGCTCGATGCGGTCGTGAGCAGGTTTGAATGACGGCATCCTCGCACCATGTGCTGGTTCACGACGCCGCTGGCGTCCGTACGCTGATCCTGGACCGTGCGGCCAAGGCCAACGCCCTGAACGTGGAAATGCTCGACGTGTTGCGGCGCTCGATTGAAAGCGCCCCGGCCGCAGGGATTGGGCTGATCGTTCTCCGCAGCGCTTCGCCCTCCCTGTTCTGTGCCGGCGGCGATATCGAGGAGTTCGTCCGCAGTGCGGCGTTGTTGCAAGCGCAGGGGCAGGGCCTGCGTGAACTGATGGCCGCCATGGCGCGCTCGCCGGCTCCCGTCCTGGCTGTCGCCCGAGGCAAGGCGGCGGGGGCCGGCGTCATCCTGCTGGCGATGACGGACATCGTCATTGCCTCGGCGGACCTCACGCTCGCGTGCCCGGAAATCGCTTTCAACATGTACCCCGTCATGGTCCAGACCGCCCTGGAAACCAAGATCAGCGGCGCGCGGGCCCGCCAGTTGTGCCTCAGCGGCCAACTGCTGAAGGCCGAGCCCGCCCGCGACCTGGGACTGGTGACCGATGTGTTGCCGACCGAGGACTTCGAGCGGCTTTCCGCCGAGCGCCTGGCGTTCTACATCGCGCGCCGCGAGGCGCTGGTCATTGCCCGCAAGGCGCGTTTGTTGCTGGAGCCGCCCGATTGCGCCGTCGGACGCATCGAAGCGCTCGAGCCCCTGATGCACGAAAACTTCGCCAGGCCCGGCGTGCAGGAAACCATACGCGGCTATCTTTCCAGCATGCGCGCCAGGCGCTCCGGTTGATATGCCCGCCGGGTTTGTGCGGGCAGGCGCTCTATGCCACAATTTTTGCTCTTTTCTATCCAGAGAAATTCTCTGTCTTCAGAATGACGACCGAACAACCGGAAAAACTCGTAGGTGCTCTCGTGGGCGGATTACGCGTCCTGCGCTACCTGAGCGCGGCGCCCTCGGGCGTGGGGGTCACCCGCGTGGCGCGCGACCTGCAACTCAATTCCAGCACTTGCTACAACTTCCTCAAGACGCTGGTATATGAAGGCTTGGTGTCGTTCGATGAAGCCACGAAAACCTATTCCATCGCGTTGGGGCTGGTCGAGCTCGCCAAGGGCGCGCTGGAGCAGGGATCCTACGTGCGGCTGGTGCATCCGCATTTGCGCGATATCGCGCGCAGCCACGGCGTGACTGCGACGCTCTGGCAGCGCACGTCCAATGAGCGCGTAGTGCTGGTGGACCGTGCCGACACCGACAGTTCGGTGCGCGTGCACATGAGCGTGGGCCAGCGACTGCCCATGTACATCGCGGCGCTGGGCCGCTGCATGGCGGCCCATTCCGGGCTGGATGACAAGGAATTGCGGCAACGTTTCGACAACCTGAGGTGGGACGACAAGCCGCCTTTCAAGGACTATATGGAAGGCGTGCGCGACGCCCGTGAAAAGGGTTACGCGGTGGACGCCGGCAACTACGTCAAAGGCGTCAGCACGGTTTCCGCCGCGGTGCTCGACGAATTCGGCAAAGCCGCCATGGCCATCAGCGCCGTTGGCTTCAGCGCCCAGGTTTCGGGCGAGGCGCTCGAGCGCCTGGGCGTTGACCTGCGCGACCGCGCCGCGCTGATCTCCCGCGCACTCTCGGGCGGCCGCGCCTGATTGCCCACCGCTGACGCCACGCTGCCCGTGTCGCCGTGCGGGCAGCGCGGCCGCTGCCCCTTCCAGCGCGGGAAAACTCCCTGAAAAACCCGATTGACGTTCTCGAGAACCTTTGCTTATGATTCATCTAACCGTACGGTTAGTAAATTAACTGACCGATAACTTATATGTAACAGCATGGCGCCAAGGCAGGCGGCGTGGAATCAAAAATAGCGGTTGTTACGAGGAGGCAATGGTGGCTAGCGCCAACAAAGAGCAGTTGCTGGACGCATACCGGCGCATGTTGCGCATCCGGCTGGCCGAGCTCCGGCTCGGACGCTTGTTCGCGGACGGGGAGGTGCCCGGCTTCATCCATCTGAGCATCGGCCAGGAGGCCGTCGCCGCTGCGATGGGTATGGTGCTGCGGGCGGACGATACCGTCGCCTCGACCCACCGTGGCCATGGTCATGCCCTGGCCAAGGGCATCGACATCGAAGATTTCTTCCTGGAGCTGATGGCGCGCGAAGAGGGTATCTGCAAGGGCCGTGGCGGTTCGATGCACGTCGCCAACCTGTCCATCGGCATGCTGGGGGCCAACGCCATTGTCGGCGCCAGCATACCGATAGCCCTGGGCAGCGCACTGGCCCATCAGGTACAGAAAAAGGACTGCGTGGCGGTGGCCTTCTTTGGCGACGGCGCCATGGCCGAAGGCGTGCTGCATGAAAGCCTCAACCTGGCTGCGCTGTGGCGCCTGCCGTTGCTGTTCCTGTGCGAGAACAATGGTTGGGCCGAGTTTTCTCCCACCCACAAACAGTTCGTGGCGCCGCTGGACAAGCTATCGGCCGCCTTTTCCATTCCCCACGAAAAAATCGACGGCAACGACGTGTTGGGGGTGGCCGACGCCGCCAGCGCGGCCGTGGCGCGCATACGCGCCGGTGAAGGTCCGCGGGTGCTGGAGTGCATCACTCACCGTTGGCGCGGCCACTATGAAGGGGATCCCCAGAAGTACCGCCCTTCCGAAGAGATCGAGGGCCTGGGCGAGCATGATCCGGTAGCGCGCTTCGAAGCGGTGCTGGATCAGAACGGGGTCGCCAAGGCGCAGCGCGAACAGGCGTTCGAGGAGGTCCAGGCCCAGGTCGAACGCGCGGTCGAACGCGCGCGCATGGGGCGCCAGCCCGTGTGGGAGGACGCGCGCAATGATGTCTACACCATGAACGAGGCGAACTGAGATGGCTGAACTACGTTTTGCCCATGCCATCAACCGCGCGTTGGCCGAGTGCATGGAGGAGGATCCCACGGTGTTCCTGTTCGGCGAAGACATCGCCGAAGCCGGAGGGCCGTTCGGCGTCACGCGCGGGCTGCATGCCCGTTTTGGCCCGGACCGCATCCGCGATACGCCGATTTCCGAAGCCGCCATGGCCAACGCGGCAGTGGGAGCGGCTCTGTCCGGTCTGCGTCCCGTGCTTGAAATCATGTTCATGGACTTCATGACGCTGACCATGGACGCGCTGGTCAACCAGGCGGCCAAGGCTCGCTACATGTTTGGCGGGCAGGCCAGTGTGCCCATGGTGGTGCGGACCCCGCATGGCGGCGGCATCAGCGCGGGGCCGCAGCATTCCCAATGCCTGGAAGCATGGTTTGCCCACATTCCGGGCCTGAAAGTGGTGTGCCCCAGCAACCCCGCCGATGCTTATGGCCTGCTGAAGTCAGCCATTCGCGATCCGGACCCGGTGGTGTTCGTGGAGAACAAGGCCTTGTATGCCCTCAAGGGCGAGGTGGCCGATGATGCCGGACCGATACCGCTGGGCCGCGCCCGGGTTGCACGCCCGGGCCGAGACCTGACCGTGGTGAGCTACGGCGCGACCGTGCACAAGGCCTTGCGGGCCGCCGAGACCCTGGTTGCCGATGGCATCGAGGCCGAGGTGCTGGATCTGCGCAGCATCCAGCCCTGGGACGAACAGGCGGTGCTGGCATCGCTCGAACGCACCCACCGGCTGCTCATCGTGCACGAAGCCGTGGAGGCATTCGGGGTCGGCGCCGAGATCGCTGCACGAATGGCGGACATAGGTTTCGACGAACTCGACGCGCCCATCGCTCGTGTCGCGGCGCCCTTCGTTCCGGTGCCATTCGCTCCATCGCTCGAAGAACAGTACCAGCCCCAAGAGGCCGATGTCATAGCCGCCGCGCGCAAGCTCTGCGCGTGAACCCAGGAGACAGCATGAACGAACCCAGCATTCTTGCCGAAGTCCGCAATCGCGTCGGCATCATCACCATCAATCGGCCGAAGGTGCACAACGCGCTGGACATTCCAACCTTGATCGAACTGGAACGGGCTTTCGCCGCATTGGAAGCCAGCGACGACTGCCGCGTCATCGTCATCACGGGCGCCGGCGATAAGTCCTTTGTGGCGGGAGGCGACCTGGCCGACCTGAATTCACGCCAGGGGCTGGCGCACTACCAGGAGTTCGCCGAGGATATCCATCGCGTGTTCCGGCGCATCGAAGTCAGCGACAAGCCGACGATCGCTGCGGTCAACGGCTGGGCGTTGGGCGGCGGCACCGAGCTGCTCCTGGCCATGGACCTGCGCATCCTGGCCGATAGCGCCATGATTGCGCTGACCGAGATAAACCTGGGCCTGTTCCCGGGGGCGGGCGGTACGCAGCGCATTATCCGGCAGGTCGCGCCTTGCCTGGCCAAGGAGCTGATGTACACGGGCGGGCGCATCAGCGCCGCCGATGCGGTGCGCATGGGCCTGGCCAACCGCGCAGTTCCGAAAGACGAACTCATGGCGCAGACTCTGGCGCTGGCGGAGCAGATAGCAGGCAAGTCGCCGCTGGTGTTGAAGCTGCTCAAGCGCACGCTGCGCGACGGCGCCGACATGCCCCTGGCCAATGCGCTGGCGCACGAGCAAGCCATGATAGGCCTGGTGCTGGACACGCGCGACGCGCATGAGGGCATCGGTGCATTCCTTGAAAAGCGCGAAGCGCGCTTCGCGGGGCAATAGCCCATGGGCGCGCTGAATGACCTGCTGATGCCCAAGCTCGGCCTGACCATGACCGAGGGCATGTTGATCGAATGGAGCGTGGCCGCTGGCGACCAGGTCAAGGCTGGCGATCCCTTGTTCGTGGTGGAGACCGACAAGGTCGCCAACGAAATCGCGGCGGAGGCAGACGGGCAGATTGGCGAGATCCTGGTGCAGGCGGGCGAAACCGTTCCAGTCGGCGCTGTGGTCGCGCGTTGGACGGGCCCGGGCCAGCGGGCGGAGCAGGAACCCGGCCTTGCTGCCAGGGAGGAGGCAACCGTCATGACCAAGCCGGCCGTGCCGGCGTGCGTCGAGCCGGCGCCAGTCGTGTGCGGCCGCATCGTGGCCACGCCGCTGGCGCGGCGCCTGGCCCGTGAACTGGACGTGGATCTGGCGAAGGTCGGCGGCACGGGGCCTGGCGGACGCATCAAGGCGGCCGATGTGCGCCAGGCGGGAGCGCCGGCGGCGCTGCCGAAGAGCGCCGACGAACTGACGGTTGCGGCAAAGGACGTCGGCCAGCGAGTCACCGCCAGCGGGCTGGTGCAGTCCATGGCCCGCCGCATGACGCAAGCCAAGCAGGTACCTCATTTCTATCTCTCGGCCGAAGCGGAAGTCAGCGAGCTGCTCGCCTTGCGCGGCCGGTTGAATGGCCAAGCTGACGCACCCCGGTTGACCTTGAACCACTTCGTCATCGCCGCGGTGGCGCGGGCGCTCGAGGCCTTGCCGCAACAGAACCGCATCTGGAACGACGACCATATCGTGCAGTTCCAGGCCATTGACGTCGGTGTGGCGGTCACGACCGAGCGCGGGCTGATGGCGCCCGTCCTGCACGGGCTGGCAGGCGCCACGCTGGACGGCGTCGCACGGCAGTCGGATGCATTGCTCGAACGCGTGCGCTCGGGCAATGCCACCCGTGAGGACATGATTGGCGGCGCCATCTCGATTTCCAACGCGGGCATGTTCAACGTCACATACATGACGCCCATCATCAACCCGCCCCAGTCGGCCATCCTGGGCGTGGGCAGCATTCGCGAGATATTCCGGCCCGACTCGCAAGGCGCGCCCGCGCTGCGGCGCGAAATGGGCTTGGTGCTGGCAGCGGACCATAGGCTGCACGACGGTGCGGGCGCACTGAAATTCCTCAATCACGTCATCGAATTGCTGCAGGACCCCTACCGGCTGCTGCGTACCCATACTCAAGGATAGATCACATGGACTTTTCGCTTTCGGACGAGCAGAAGCTGATAGTCGAGACCGCGCGCCGCATTGGTGAAACGTATGGCGTGGAATACTGGTACGAACAGGACCGCAAGAACGCGTTCCCCCAGGCGTGCTGGCAAGCCATTTGCGAGGCCGGCCTGGCAGGCGCGGCGCTGCCCGAGGAACATGGCGGATCCGGCCTGGGCATGGTGGAGTTGGCGCTCATCGTCGAGGAACTTTCCGCAGGCGGCGGCGGTTCGACGCTGGGCCAGCTATTCATGATCAATCCCATCTTCGGCGGCGTGCCGATTTCCAGGTTCGGCAGCGAGCAGATGAAGCGCGAACTGCTGCCCGGCCTGACCAGCGGCAAGATCAACTTCTGCATGGCGCTTACCGAACCCGATGCCGGCACCAACACGCTGGCCATGAAGAGCTTCGCCGCTGCCCAGCCCGATGGCAGCTGGCGCCTGGATGGACGGAAGATCTGGATCACCGCCGTGGATGCCGCGCAGAAGATGCTGGTCGTGGCGCGCACTGCCAAACCCGTCGAAGGGGCGCGGCCAACGGACGGTATCTCCATGTTCATGATCGACGTCGAACGCGAGGGCTTGAGTTACTCGGCCATCGAGAAGGTGGGCACCCAGACGCTCAGCGCATGTTCGGTGTTCTTCGACAATGTCCGCATCGAAGCACATGAACTGGTGGGCACGCTGGACAAGGGCTTTCGCGAATTGCTGGACGTGCTCAATACCGAGCGCATCGTGACGACTGCCAGCCTGGTCGGCGCGGGCAGGTTGGCGGAGCGCCTGGCGGTGCAGTACGCGAACGACCGCAAGGTGTTTGGCGGCAAGCCCATCAGTGCCTACCAGGGTCTGCAATTCCCCCTGGCGCAATCGCATGCGGAACTGCAGTGCGCGCGGCTCATGAACCTGAACGCGGCCTCGCTGTGCGACCAGGGCTTGCCCTATGGCACCGAGGCCAACATTGCCAAGCTGATAGGCTCCCAGGCTGCCAGCCATGCCATCGAACGCAGCATGCAGACGATGGGCGGCATGGGCTATGCGCGTGAATTCCATGTGGAGCGCTTGTGGCGCGACGCCAGGCTGTTCAAGTTCGCGCCAGTGTCGGAAGAAATGATCCTGAACTACATCGCCATACACGATCTCGGCATGCCGAAGTCATACTGAAGCGCCAGAATCGAGATGCGGGACCGGCCCAGGCCGCCACCCGCGCCGAGCCGCCATCCAAGGGAGACCCACCATGCTCAATCTGAGCGCAGCCATCGCCTATCACGCCCGGCGCACCCCCGATCGCGCCGCCATCATCTATCGCGATGAAGCCATCAGCTATGCCGACTTCCATGAACGCATCCGCCAGGCGGCGGCGTTGCTTCAGTCGCATGGCATAGGCCGCAACGACGTGGTGGCGCTCTTCATGAAGAACAGCGCCGCCTTCCTGGAACTGGCGTTTGCGGCCAGCTACCTGGGCGCGGTGTTCCTTCCCATCAACTACCGGCTGGCGGCGCCCGAGGCCGCCTACATTCTTGCCGACGCCCGCGCCAGGCTGCTTTTCGTGGACGAGGAGTTCGCGGAGGTGGCGGCCTTGGAAGTGCCGAAGGTAGTGCTGAACGCGGAGGGCCAGGCCGATTCGCGCAGTCTTGGCAAGCCAGGGCGGGAAGTGCCAGAACCGGCCGCCACGGCACAGGACGACCTGGTCCGGCTGATGTACACGTCCGGCACCACCTCGCGTCCGAAGGGCGTGATGCATACCTACGGCAACCTCCACTGGAAATCGATCGACCATGTGATCGCGCTGGGCCTGACGCACCAGGAGCGCCTGCTGGTGGTGGGCCCGCTTTATCACGTCGGCGCCTTCGACCTGCCAGGTATCGCGGTGCTGTGGGTGGGCGGCACACTGTGCGTGCACCGAGAGTTCGACCCGGAAGCGGTGCTTGCTTCCATCGAGCGCCATGGCCTCACCTGCGGCTGGATGGCCCCTGTCATGTTGAGCCGTGTGCTGGCCGTGCAGCACCCCGAACGGTACTCCCTCGATACCTTCGGCTGGTGCATTGCCGGAGGCGAAAAGACGCCGGAATCCCGCATCCGAGACTTCACCCGCGTGTTTACCCGGGGACGCTTTATTGATGGCTTCGGCATGACGGAAACCTGCAGCGGCGACACGCTCATGGAACCCGGCCGTGAGCTCGAGAAGATAGGTTCAACCGGGCGTGCATTGCCGCATGTGGAGATCCGCATTGCGGACAATGAGGGCCGCTGGTTGTCCGCCGGAGAGAAAGGCGAGATCTGCGTGCGCGGGCCCAAGGTGACCAAGGGCTACTGGAACGCACCCGAGAAAACCGCTGAAGCTTTCTTCGGAGATTGGCTGCGCAGCGGGGACGTCGGCTACCTGGACGATGAGGGATTCCTGTTCGTCACCGACAGGACCAAGGACATGATCCTGACAGGCGCGGAGAACGTGGCCTCCAGCGAAGTCGAGGCCGTGCTCTACGAAATGCCGCAGATCGCCGAAGCCGCGGTCATCGGCGTGCACGACGAGCAGTGGGGCGAGCGGATCACTGCGGTGGTGGTGCTCAACCCCGGGCACACGCTGACGCTGGAAGAGCTGGACCGGCATTGCCGCAAGCGCGTGGCCAACTTCAAGGTGCCCCGGGAATTGAAGGTGGTGGAGGAACTGCCGCGCAATCCTTCCGGCAAGGTCCTCAAGCGCGTGCTACGCGATCGCTACAACGGCTGACACGCGGCAAACACATAAGAAGGCAGGGGGAGAAGACATGAGTTTGGCCAGAAAATTCGCGGCGTTTTCGACGGGTCTGACCGTCGACAGCCTTCCTGAACCCGTGGTGGAAAAGGCCCGCGCCTGCGTGCTCAATGGTTACGGCATTGCATTGGGCTCGCATCCCACGCCGTTCTTCCGCGTGGCCGAGGGGGCCGTCCTGGCGATGGACGGTGAACGTCCCGGCGGCGCCACGCTGCTTGGCAGCGGCCGCCGCAGCACGGTGGCGGGTGCGGCGCTTGCCAATGCCGCGCTGTTCCATGGCAGGGCGCAGGAAGATACCTGCGGCGTGGCACATTTCGGCGCCATCCTGCTGCCGCTCCTGACAGCGCTGGTGGAGCACGGCGAAGGGGCCATGGAGGATTTCCTGCCCGCATTGGTGGCAGGCTATGAGATCGGCGGCGCATTGGAATCTGCCTATTCGGCCCGGACGACCGCCGCAGGCTTGCGCGCTTCGCCGCTGTACGGCACGGTCGCCGCCGCGACTGCCGTTGCCCGGTTATGGCGCTTGTCCGAGGACCGCACTGCCGCGGCGTTGTCCAACGCCGCCTCGTTCACAGGCGGCATCCTGCAGTCTTTCGGCGATGGCACCGACGAATGGCGCTACCAGGTTGGTATGGCCGGGCGCAACGGGCTGGCGGCGGCGACGCTGGCGGCCCATGGTTCCGTATCCGCGGACGGCGCCTTCGAGGGCAAGTCCGGCTTCGCACGTGCCTTCGTCAGGGCCGAATGCGATGTCGCTGCCATAGCCGGCGGCTTGGGCAAGGACTGGTCGCTGCTCAAGGTGACTTTCAAGCCATACCCCGTCTGCGCACTCAACCAGACGCCGGTCCGCGCCTGCCTGCGGCTGCGGGACCTGCTGGGCACGCGCGCCAGCGCCCTGAGGACCCTGCGCGTATACCTGAACCCTACGGTCGTGGGCTATGCGGGCATGGACAAGGAGGGACCGTTCCAGAGCATTTCCGGAACGCTCATGAGCACGCAGTTCTGCGTTGCCACGACCTTGCTGCATGGAACGCCAACCATCGCGCTTATGGCGCGATTCGGCGACACGGCCGTGGCAAGCCTGATCCCGCGGATCCGGCTGCATGCCGACGATGCTCTCGGCTTGCTGGCCTGCCGCCTCGAAGCGGAACTGGAGGGTGAGAGCGAACCTCTGATAGTGCGGCTGGACACCGACCACACGGAATACAGCTACGACCGGACCCGGGTGTCCGCGCTGATACGCGGCATCGGCGAAGAGACCGGTGTGGCGCAGCGCGCCTATGACCATATCGAACGTTTCGCGGCCGAACTGCCACAGGCGGAAATGGCAGACGTCCTTGCCGCCTTCAAAGAGATCCAGACGGCCCGCTGAGAGGCCAGTGGATGGCGCTTCGAGAATTCGGGGCGCGTCACTACAACGTGCAAGAACCTAGGAGGAGACGACATGTCCTGGTACAGGAAATCCACGCCTGCGTGGTTGGCGGCCGCCGTGGCGGCCTTGGTTTCGGGGGCCGCGTTGGCGGCGGATACGGTCAAGATCGGCATGACCTCGGCCTTGACCGGCCCCTATAGCGAGTTTGGCGAAGGTAACCGGCGCGCCGTCGAGCTCGCCGTCGAACAATGGAACGCCAAGGGCGGCATCAACGGCAAGAAGATCGAGATTGCGATGCTGCTGGATGACCAGCTGAATCCGGACCGCGCGGTGCAGAACATGCGCGCCATTCTGGACAACAAGGATATTGTCGGCATCATCGGTCCGGCGGGCAGCGGACCGACCCTGGCTGTGATCGACATGGCCCAGGCCGACGGCCGCCCCTATATGAACCCCATCGCGCAGACGCCGGTTGTGACCTATGCGGGCGAGAAGACCGGAGAAAAGCCGCGGCCCAATGTGTTTTCGTTCGCGCTGCAGAACGACATCGAGGCCGTGGCCATGGGCGAATACCTGGCCAAGCGCTTCAAGCGCATCGGCATCGTGCACGAAAGCACGGCCTACGGCGTGACCGGAGTCGATTACCTGTCTGCCTCCATAGGCAAGAACGGCGGCGCCAAGCCTGTTGCGACGGATTCCTACAACCAGGGTGCGCAGGACATGACCGCGCAGGTGGCGCGCATGAAGCGCGCCAACGTCGATGCGATCGCCGCCATCGGCCTGGGCAAGGATCTGGCCGTGCTGCGCAGGACCATGGCGCGGTTGAACGTGAATGTGCCGCTGGTCGCCTCCAATGGCGCCTTGGGGCAACCCTATCAGGAAGGCGCGGGCGAACTGACCTTGGGCACGCTGGGCACGATGATCGGCGCGTTTGGCAATTCCATGCGTCCGGCTGCAGCGGACTTTGCCAAGGCCTACAAGGCGAAGTACGGCGCCGACCGCTGGTGGGGCAATGATCCGGAGAATCCGCAGCTGTTCATGGCGATCTCGGTGTCCAACGGCTACGACGCGGCCAATGTGCTGTTCGAAGGGATACGCCAGGCCAACTCCACCGATCCCAAGGCCATTATCGCGGCGATCGAATCGATCAAGGACTTCCAGGGCGTCAACACCACCTACAACTTCTCGAAGAGCCGTCATCACGGCATCGAGACGGATGGCGTCAAGGTGTTCGAGTACGTGAAGAAGGACGACAAGGTCCGGCTGCAGCCGGTCGCCCAGTAACTGGCACGTCGCGCGTCCGGCGCCATGAGGCGCCGGACGCGCCCGTCTGTATGGATGATGGTGATATGGATTTCTTTATCCAAATGATCGTGTCAGGCCTGAGCGTCGGCGCCGCCTATGCGTTGATCGGCCTGGGCCTGAACCTGACGTTCTGGACCACGCGCGTGCTCAATTTCGGACAGGGTTCGGTGTTGATGGCGGGGGCGATGCTGACGGCCGTCATGGTCGGCGCCGGGGTCAACGTGTTCCTGGCGGTGGGCGTGTCGCTGCTGGCCACGGCCTTCATCCTGTGGGTGGTCGAGGTGGTCGGCGTGCGGCCCACGCGGCGCATTGCCGGCAGCATGGGGTGGGTGGTCTCCACCCTCGGCATAGGCATCTTCCTGCAGGGTGTGGCGAGCTGGCTGTTCGGGACACAGGCTGTGGCGTTTCCGGACGTGCTCTTCAGCAGCACCGACACGGTGGAGTTCATGGGTGCCTACATTTCGCTGCAGTACATCGCCGTGTTCGTCATCAGTGTGATGATCGTCGGCCTGATGGAGCTGTTCCTGCGCCATTCCATCTGGGGTTACGGCGTGCGCGCGGTCGCGCACGATCGCGACCTGGCGTCGCTCATGGGCATACCGGTCTACCGCGTGGTGGTCTTCTCGTTTCTGGTGAGCGGCGTGCTGGCTGGCATCGCCGGCATCCTGGTGTCGCAGGTGTCGGGAACGGTGGATCCGAATTTTGGCCTGCATCTGCTGATCCTGGCATTTGTCGCCGCGGTCATGGGCGGCATGGGCAGCGCGTTCGGCTCCCTGGTGGGCGGGCTGATCCTCGGCATCCTGGAGAAGCTGGTGGGGGGCTACGTCTCGCCCGCCGCGGCCGAGGTCGTGGCTTTCGTGCTTTTGATAGGCGTGTTGACGATCCGGCCGCAGGGCCTGTTCGGCAAGCGTGAAACCGTGAAGGTGTGAGGACGATGAAACAGCTGGGGAAAATCCTGTCGAACTCCTGGACGCTGGGCGTGCTGGCCGTGGCGCTGGCGATAGGCGCCGGCCATGTCGCCACTGGCACGGTGCAGATGTGGAGTTTCGTCATCATCAACATCCTGCTCGCCCAGGGCATCAATCTGCTGACCGGCATCAGCGGGCAGATCTCGCTGGGCCATGCCGGATTCTTCGCCATCGGCGCATATGCCAGCGCGATCGCGATGAAGTCCTGGGGAGTGCCGTTTCCGGTGGCGCTGTTCCTGGCAACCTTCGGGGCGGCCGCAGTCGGCCTGCTGCTGGCGGGCCCGGCGGGCCGCGTGCGCGAGTTCTACCTGGCGATGATGTCGCTGGGTTTCGGCTTGATCGTCTACGAGCTGGCGCGCGAACTGCGCGGCGTGACGGGAGGAGTGATGGGCATGCGGGGCATACCTTCGTCGCAGATCGGCACCTTGCAGATCTTCGGTTGGACCATCGATACCGTGGCCTATTTCCGCATCCTGTTGGCAGTGTTGCTGGTGGTCATGCTGATGCTGCGCAACTTCGTCAAAAGCCATTTCGGCAGGGCATTCTATGCCGTGCACGTCAGCGAAATCGCGGCGGGATCGCTGGGCATCTCCCAGGCTGCCGTCAAGCGCGCGGCCTATGCGATCAGCGGCGGCCTGGCCGGCCTGGCTGGCGGTTTCTATGCGCACATGATCGGCTACCTGACGCCGGAAAGCTTTGGCCTGATGCGGTCCATCGAGATCCTGGTGATGTCGATCGTGGGCGGGCTGGGTTCGCTGGCAGGTCAGGTGTATGGGGCGGTGCTGTTCACCTACTTGCCGCAGAAGCTCCAGGCCTTCAATGACTATCAGTACATCGTCTACGGCCTGATCCTGGTGTTCATCTTCACTTTGCTGCCCAAAGGGCTTGCCGGCCTGCTGCGCACGCAGACGCGCTACAGCAAGTTCGACCAGTTGCGGCTCGCGGCGCCGGTCGAGGCCGAGCCGCCTTTGTCGCAGCGGCAGGCCGCCGCGGGCGCCGAAAGGCAGCAAGCGCTGGTGCGGGTTGAAGACGTGGTCATGGAATTCTCGGGCCTGCGCGCGCTGGCGGGCGTGTCGCTCGAGCTGCGCGCCGGCAGCATCACCGCGCTGGTCGGGCCCAATGGTTCCGGCAAGAGCACCCTGGTCAACGTCATCAGCGGCATCTATGCGCCGACCTCGGGGCGCATTTTGTACAAGGGCCGGGACATCGCGGGCTGGCCTTCGTACAAGGTTGCGCAGGCGGGCATTACCCGTACCTTCCAGGATCCGCGCAACGTGCCCAGCTTTACCGTGCGCGAGAACATCCTGATGGGAGCCCATCGGCGCTATCGGCATGGCGCGCTGGCAGCGGCGTTCAACACCCCAGGCGCAAGGCGCGAAGAGGGCGCATTGCTGCGCCAGGTCGAAGCCTTGATGCAGGCGGCCGGGCTGGCCGGCCATGCGGACGCCATCATGAGCGAACTGCCCTATGGCATCCAGCGCCTGGCCGAGGTCGCCCGCGCCCTGGCCAGCGATCCGGAGCTGCTGCTGCTGGATGAGCCTGCCGCCGGCCTGTCGGAGGTGGAGTCGGAACACCTTATCAGGCTGGTCCGCCTGGCGCGTGACCATGGCGTGGCCATCATGATCATCGATCACCACATGGATTTCCTGGCCGAACTGGTTGAGGAGGTGGTGGTGTTCGAAGCCGGCGAGGAAATCTATCGGGGCGACATGGACGGCATGCGCGCCGACCAGGCCGTGATCCAGGCCTATCTTGGCGTTGAGGAGCCCGTCCATGCTTGAAGTCCGCAATCTGCAGGTAAGTTACGGTGCAATCGACGCCGTGCGCGGTGTCAGCCTGACCGCGCGCCCCGATGGCATCACCGCTTTGATCGGTGCCAACGGCGCCGGCAAATCGTCGCTGATGCGGGCGATATCCGGAGTCACGCCGATCAGGGGCGGGCAGATCCTGCTGGATGGAGAAGACATATCCCGCTTGCCGCCGCATGAACGCGCGCGGCGAGGGCTGGCGCATGCCATGGAGGGGCGGCGCATCTTCCACCAGCACACCGTCGAGGAAAATCTGATCACAGCCTGGCATTTCCGCAAACCAAAGGGAAACTTCAAGGTCGCCGTGGAACAGGTGTACGGCAATTTCCCGGTCCTGGCGCAACGCCGAACGGCGAAGGCTGGGACCCTTAGCGGGGGCCAGCAGCAGATGCTGATCCTGTCCATGGCCACTTTGCACGAACCACGTTGCGTGTTGCTGGACGAGCCCTCCCTGGGACTGGCGCCCATTGTTGTGGCGCAGATCTTCGATTTCATCAAGCAGTACTGCGCGCAGGGCGGCCGCGTGGTGCTGCTCAGCGAGCAGATGGCCAGCCTGGCGCTCAGGGTGGCGGATTTCGGCTATGTGCTCAAACATGGCAAGACGGTCTTCGAGGGCACGCGCGACGTGCTGACGGGCAGCGCCGGCGCGGAGCTTTCCAGCGCCTATCTGGGCGCGGGCAGAACGGAATAGGCAGACATGCAGACGGAAAAGAAGGACAGGCCGCCCACGGGCGGGAGTATCGATACCGAGCTGCTGGTGTTGGGCGGTGGGCCGGGCGGCTATACAGCAGCCTTCCGCGCCGCGGACCTGGGGCTGTCGGTGACGTTGGTCGAAGATCGGCCCGGCCTTGGAGGCGTATGCCTGAATGTGGGCTGCATTCCCTCCAAGGCGCTGTTGCACGCGGCCCGCGCCCTGGAAGAGACGCGCGGCCTGCACGAGCTGGGCATCGAATTCGGCGAGCCCCGCATCCGTCTGGACAAGCTGCGACAGTGGAAAGAAGCGCTGGTCGCCAAGCTGAACGGCGGACTGGCGGGCCTGGCCCGACGGCGCAAGGTCCGTGTCGTACACGGAAGGGGGCAATTTGCAGGACCCAACACCCTGGAGGTCGCCGGCGGCCCCTCTGTGCACTTTCGCCAGGCCATCATTGCAGTGGGTTCGCACCCCGTGCGCCTGCCGGACTGGCCGGAAGATCCGCGCATCATGGATTCGAGCGGCGCCCTGGCGCTGGCGGATGTGCCCAGGCGCCTGCTGGTGGTGGGCGGGGGCATCATTGGCATGGAACTGGCGACGGTGTACGCGGCGCTGGGCGTCCGCGTCACAGTGGTGGAGCTGACCGACGGTCTTTTGCCGGGATGCGACCGCGACCTGGTGCAGCCCCTGGCGCAGAGGGTGGCGGGCCGCTATGAGGCCATCCTGACGGGGACGCGGGTGGTGTCGGCCAGCGCCCGGGAGGATGGGGTGCACGTCGTGTTCAGCGGGCCGCAAGACGCCGGACCCCAGGTGTATGATGCCGTCTTGGTTGCGGCCGGCCGCCGGCCCAACGGGGCCAGGATCGGCGCGGATCGGGCGGGAGTCCATGTGGATGAACGCGGCTTCATACCCGTCGATGAGCGCCAGCGTACCAATGTCTCCCATATTCTTGCCATAGGCGACGTCGTCGGCGAACCGATGCTGGCGCACAAGGCGGCCTACGAGGGCAAGGTGGCGGCCGAGATCGCGGCGGGCAAGAAAGCTGCCAACGATGCCAAGGTCATTCCCGCGGTCGCTTACACGGATCCGGAAGTGGCTTGGGTAGGTTTGACCGAGACAGCCGCGCGCCTCAATGGCGTGGCGTTCGAGTCGGCCAGCTTTCCGTGGGCCGCCAGCGGCCGAGCGCTGAGCCTGGGGCGCGGCGAAGGACTCACCAAGATCCTGGTCGATCCGCAGACCCGCGCCTTGCTGGGGGTAGGCATGGTGGGGCCGCAGGCTGGCGACCTGATCGCCGAGGCGGCGCTGGCCATCGAGATGGGAGCGGAGCCCGGCGACATTGCGCTCACAATACACCCGCACCCGACCTTGTCGGAGACGCTGGCATTCGCGGCCGAGGCATACGAGGGGACGCTCACCGAGTTGTTCCTCTCCGGGAAAAAAAGTTAAATATGCGGCCGGTCCACGCAATTCACCGGGAGGGTTTGATCAGTGGCAACATGGAATAATTCGGTGCCCACGCACAAGGCGATGCACCAATTGAAGCGCGAAGCGCTGTTGCGCCAGGCGATTGCCGCATTCAACCAGAAAGGGTTCCACGCCACTTCGCTGGGAGACATCGCGACCAGCCTGGGCGTTACCAAGGCGGCGCTCTACCACTATTTTCCGAACAAGCACGCCCTGCTGTACGAGGCGTTCGCCGAGGCTTTGAGAGTGGGCTTCGAGGCCATCGAAGCGGCGGAACGCCATGGCGGCACCGGCCTGGAAAAGCTGCAGCTGGCGTTGCGCGAGTACCTGGAGGTGACGCTCAGCGAAATGAGCCGCTGCGTCATCATCACCGAGGAACACGCGCTAGAGCCCGATGACCGCGCCGAGATCGTCAAGCAGCGCGACCGCTTTGAGGCCAAGCTGCGCGCCTTTGTGCGCGAAGGGATGGAGGACGGCAGCATCATCCAGTGCGATCCCAAGCTGGCTATCTTTTCCATTTTCGGCGCGGTGAACTGGGTGCCGAAGTGGTATTCGGACGCGGGTGAATGGAACAACAAGCAGTTGGCCAAGGGCATGTCCGAACTGCTGTGCCGCTCCATCGCCAGCAAGCCGCCCGAGGCGTTCGCACCCGACATCGGCAAGATGCAGGTGGAATAGGCGCACCGCAGGGCGAAAATTTACGTTCTAATCTCGGTCTATCCAGCAAGCGCAAATACGCCGGCCGCCCCTGCGCGGCCCGCCAGACCGGGGAAAATAGAATGAGAACATCCTTGCTTTTCGTGGCCGCCCTTGTGACGGGCTGCGCCAGCGGTTCCAGCGACCTGCTGACCGAATCGAAGGTGGCCGCCATCAAGCTCAACGTCACCACCTACGAAGAGATGGTCCGGGACTACGGCCCGCCCCGGTCGCAGGGCGTCGGCCGCGATGGGCTGACGACGGCCACCTGGTTCTATTTCGACAATAGCGCCTACGGCGCGATGGACAACCAGCAGACGCTGACCGTGATCTTCAACAAGGACCGCACGGTGAAGGACTACGTGAACGCGTCCGCCGGGTCCGGCAAGAGCCGCTAGGCCGCGCAGGGGCTTCGGCCCAGGTGTTCAGAGCACCAGCTTCAGTCCGATGGCGAACATGGCCGCGGCGACGCAGCCGTCCAGCACCCGCCACGCATTGGGATTGGCGAAGATGGGCCGCAGCAGGCGCGCGCCATAGCCCAGCGCAAAGAAGAAGGCGAAGGACGCCGTGATCGCGCCCAGCGCGAAGGCGGTCTTGTGGCCGTCGTACTGGCTGGAGACCGAACCCAGCAGCACCACGGTGTCCAGGTACACGTGCGGATTGAGCCAGGTCAGGGCCAGGCAGGTCGCCAGCGCGGCGGCGCGTCCGGCGGTCTGGGTGGATGAGGGCTTGAGGCTGTCGTGGCGGGCGCGCAGCGCCGATATGAGGCTGCGCGCGGCGTAGACGAACAGGAATAGCGCGCCGCCGTAGCGCAGGGCGGGTTCCAGCCAGGGCAGTGCGCCCACGGCCAACCCGAAGCCGGCCACGCCGGCGCTGATCAGGATGGCGTCGGACAGGGCGCAGGTCAGGCAGACGGCAAAGACATGTTCCTGGCGCAGGCCTTGGCGCAGGACGAAAGCGTTTTGCGCGCCGATCGCCATGATGAGGCTCAGGCCGAGCAGGAATCCGGGAATGTAGGCGGTGGTCATCGATACCCTTCAGCGAAGGGCGACAGACTAGCCTTTGAGATCAGATTAGGAAAACTAATTATCCTAATCCTTATTTAGTAATCCTAACTCAGCCGTACACGTCTCGGTGGCCAGGGAGGGCCGGCGATGGCGGCACGGAGCCGGCTTGGCCCGATGCCGCCCGAAGCGAAGCGATGCTTTCAGCTGCCGCCCTGGTCGGCAGCGCGCAGGATGCCGTACAGCTTGTCCTTCAGGTGCAGTTTTTCTTTTTTGAGCACTTCAACCTCGTTGCCCGACGCCGGCTGGATGCCGGCCTCCATGTTCTTGATTTCCTGGTCCAGGTCATTGTGACGCTGGAACAGCGCGGAGAAATGCGCGTTTTCGGATTTCAGTTGGGTAATGAGGTGGCGGTATTCAGGGAACATAGGGGCCTCTTTAAAGAACCGGTTGATGGGCACTGCGGGAAACCGGGGAACCTGATGATCCATAAAGCTTTCGATTCCATGACACGCCAACCCCGCGCCGTTGTCAACCATCCGGGTGCTTGCAGTCCGTCCGAGAATTGATGTCGCGCAAGGCGCTGGCAAGGGCGTCATTCTGTCGTGCCTGATCACGTTTTATTACATGAAGATCCGTCCCCGGCGATAAACTCGCTTCCCCGTGGTCTGCCATAAATTTGAAATGAATCAGCGCGCGTCCATCCTTCGCCAAGTCTTACAGCTTTTCAAGCAGGACGGGAGGATCCATCCGGGTACGGGCATGATGAGCGGCGTGATCGCGCTGTTCCTGGCGATCCTGGCGGTCCTGGGCGTCCTGGCGTTCCATTTCCCCGCCTACCTGACCACTCCGGAGCTGCGCAGCTTCTACAACGTGGACGCGATGCGGGCACTGCTGTTCACCGCGCTGCTGATTTCGGGCAGCATCGCGCTGGCCAATACCGTGCTGGGCCGCCAGCGCTGGCTGAACATCGCGGCCTTCGTGCTGGTCTGCGGCGCAGTGGCGGCGGGGGGCAGCAACGTGGTGGTGACCACGTCCAATACGGGCAATCATCCCTATCTGGGGCTGGATTGGTTCATCCTGGACCTGCTGGCGTCCAGCACGGTTTTCATCATTTTCGAGAAGCTGTTCCCGCTGTACCCGGGCCAGCCGGTGTTCCGCGGCGAATGGCAGGTGGACATGAAGCACTTCCTGTTCAACCACCTGTCGGTGGGGGCGGTGCTGCTGTGCATCAACTTCTTCGTGCACCGGCTGTTTTCCTGGGCGGCCTACGAACCGCTTCAGCAGGCCATCGTGTCGCTGCCTTACCTGGCAGAGCTGTTCCTGGCCGTGCTGGTGGCGGATCTGGTGCAGTACGCGGCGCACCGCGCCTATCACGAGGTGCCGTTCCTGTGGCGCATCCACGCGGTGCACCACAGTACCCGTACCCTGGACTGGCTGGCCGGTTCGCGCCTGCACATCGTCGAATTGCTGATCACGCGGGTCGCGGTGCTGGGCGTGCTGTTCGCGCTAGGCTTTTCCAAGCCGGTGCTGGACGCCTACATCATCATCGTCGGCTTCCAGGCGGTGCTGATCCATTCCAACGTGAGGCTGCCCTGGGGCTGGCTGCGCTACATCATTGTGACGCCGGACTTCCACCATTGGCACCATTCCTCGGATACCGAGGCCATCGACCGCAACTACGCCGCCCACTTCTCGTTCATCGATTACGCGTTCGGCACGGCGGTGCGCGGCGTGAGCAAGCGCCTGCCCGAGAACTACGGGATCCTGGATAACGACATGCCAGGCACGTTCCTGGCGCAGCAGGCCTACCCTTTCGCCCGCAAGAAATGAAACGGCGGCGCGCCCGATGCGCGCCGCCGTGGAAGTCAGAGCCAGCCGGCCATGCGCCCGGGCGCGGCCGGCGGGGACCTTACCTGCTGCCCTTGACGGTGGAGTAGGCCGCCATCAGGTTGCGGTAGTCGGGGATGTGGTTGGAGAACAGCGTCCCCAGGCCTTCGATGTCGTTGCGCCAGTCGCGGTGCAGTTCGCAGGCCACGCCGAACCAGCTCATCAGCTGTGCGCCGGCCTGTTCCATGCGGCTCCAGGCGGCATTGCGGGTCACTTCGTTGAAGGTGCCGGACGCGTCGGTCACGACGAACACGTCAAAGCCTTCCTCCAGGGCCGACAGCGCCGGGAAGGCCACGCAGACCTCGGTGACGACGCCGGCGATGATCAACTGCTTCTTGCCGGTGGCCTTGACGGCCTTGACGAAGTCTTCGTTGTCCCATGCATTGATGTTGCCCGGGCGGGCGATGTAGGGCGCCTTGGGGAATTTGTCTTTCAGCTCCTGGACCAGCGGGCCGTTGGGGCCGTCTTCGAAGCTGGTGGTCAGGATGGTGGGCAGCTTGAAGTATTCGGCCAGGTCGGCCAGCGCCAGGACGTTGTTCTTGAACTGGTCGGGCTGGAAGTCCCGGACCAGGGACAGCAGGCCCACCTGGTGGTCGACCAGCAGCACCGCGGCCTGGGTCTTGTCGAGTTTCACATAGGGCTTGGTCATTGCGTACTCCATGAGGGAATTGCGCGCCCTGCGGCGCGCGGGAAACCGGGCGGACTCAACGCTGCGAGTCGAGCTGTTCGCCCTTCTTGATGACTTCCTGGGCCCGGTTGTAGCTTTCGATCAGCAACTGATAGGGCGGGAAGATCTTGGTATAGACCTCGGCCCACTTGGCCGCGTCTTCGCGGTGCCAGGTCTTTTGCAGTTCCGCCGCGACGGCGCCCGTGTCCATGGGCACGACGCCGGCCTGCACCACGCGCGCCAGCGTGATTTCCTGGGCCATCTTGCTGTAGGTGCCCGAGGCGTCGACCACCACGAAGACCTTGTAGCCCTCGGCCACCGCGCTGATGGCGGGGAACGCCATGCAGACGCTGGTGATGGTGCCGGCAATGATCAGGGTCTTGCGGCCGGTCGCCTTGACCGCGGCAACGAATTCAGGGTTGTCCCAGGCATTGATTTCGCCTTTGCGCGCGACATATTTCGCGTGCGGGGCGTTTTCATGGATTTCAGGAATCAGAGGGCCATTGGGGCCCTGCGGCACGGAAGCGGTGGTGATGACGGGAAGCTTCGCCAGGGTGGCCATCGAGGCCAGCGCGCCGGCCAGCGAGCGCAGCTCGGTCATCGGCATGTCGGCAACCGTCTGGAACAGGCCGCTCTGGTGATCGATCAGCAGCATGACGGCATCGTTGGGATCGATGACGGGGCGCTGGCCATTGAAGTTGGCGGGGACGCTCATGGTGTGCTCCTGTTGATGTGGGGCTAACCATGCTAGGAGCAACGCTGGCCGCTGGGTAGGCGGGAGAAATGGGTTTCTGCGTCCCATTCGTCGGACGCTGCGGGCGGCCCCGAAGCTACTTCAGGGTGGGCACCTTGTGGCGCACCTGCGTGTCGTGTTCGCGCTTGGCCACTTCCTGGTACTCCGAACTGAGGAAGTCCAGCAGCTCGCGCACGCCGGGCAGCAGGCCGCGGCGCGACGGAAAGATGGCGTGCACGCTGCCGGCTTCCGGCTGCCAGGGGGCGCCTACGTCCACCAGGGTGCCCGCGTCCAGTTCCTCGCGGATCATCAGCAGGGGCAGGGAGACCACGCCCACGCCGCGCAAGGCGGCCTGCTTCAGCGCCAGCATGTCGTCCGTCACCAGGCGAGGCGTGAACGGCACGACGATGCGCGCGCCGTCCGGCCCGTCCAGCCGCCAATGGGATTCGCGCTGTTCCGTACCCAGGGCCAGCGTGGGCAGTTCGCTCAGGGCGTGCGGATCCGCAGGCAGCTTGATGCTGCGCGCCAGCGCCGGGCTGGCCACCAGGCACTGGCAGCTCATGCCCAGCGGTTTCATGATGAGGTCGCTGCTCTCGATGGGACCGAAGCGCACGCGCACGGCGATGTCGAAGCCCTCGCGCAGCACGTCCACGGGGCGGCTGAAGCTCTTCAGGTAGACGTGGACCTTGGGGCAGCGGACCATGAAGCGGGCCACCAGGTCGCCCAGGAAGTAGTAGATCAGCGCGGGCGGCGCGCTCATGCGTATGGTTCCTTGCGGTTCGGCGCGGGTGCGGTCGATGACTTCCTGGGCGGCTTCCGCGCCCGCCAGCATCGACAGGCATTGCTCGTAATATTCCTGACCCAATTCGGTCACGGCGAAGCTGCGCGTGGAACGCTGGATGAGCCGCACGCCGAGCCGGTCTTCCAGCAGCGCAATGCGCCGGCTCAGGCGGGATTTTGGTATGCCCAGCGCCCGTCCCGCGGGTGCGAATCCGCCGTTCTTGACGACCTGGACGAAGTAATAGAGGTCATTCAAGTCATGCATTGCTTCCCCGCTGTTCTGAAAATAGGACGTCTAGGGGAGCATATAACGGCTGCGGCACTGTGCGGGCAGGTTTTCTTTTACATTTGAGCGTACCTTCAGGAGCCACCATGCCAGCTTCCGACCCGGCGGCGCTCGCCCGTGAAATCAAGGCGGCGCAGGACCATGCCTCTTACATCGCGCCGGTCACGGCCCGGCGTCCACGCTTCGACCTGGATGCCGCCTATGACGTGGCTGCGCGCATCCATCAGGCGCGGCTGGCGGAAGGCGCGCTGCTGGTCGGCCGCAAGATAGGCTTCACCAATGCCGCGATGTGGGCGGCGCTGGGCGTGGATTTTCCCGTGTGGGGACGCGTTTATGAACACAGCGCGGTTTATGACGACACCGGCGAAGTCCATTGCCGCCTGGGCCGCTATGTCGAGCCGCGCATCGAACCCGAGATCGTGCTGCATTTCCATTGCGCGCCGCCGCGCACGCGGGAACTGGCCGCCATATTGGAATGCGTGGATTGGATCGCCCATGGGTTCGAATTGGTGCAGTCGCACTATCCCGCCTGGCAGTTCCAGGCCGCCGATACCGTGGCGGACAACGCCTTGCACGGCGCGCTGTACATCGGGCCGCTGATGGAGCCGGCCGAGCTCGGCCCGGGCTTGATCGAACGGCTGGCGGACTTCCGGGTGGAGCTGTCCTGCAACGGCATCCGCCGTGAAACCGGTGCGGGCGCCAACGTGCTGGGCAGTCCGCTGGCGGCGCTGGCCCATCTGCTGGAGGTGCTCGGGGAGCGTCCGGCCGACGAGGCGATCCAGGCGGGCGAACTGGTCACGACCGGAACGCTGACCAAGGCATATCCGGTGCACGCGGGCGAAACATGGAGCACCACGCTGGACGGCATCGGCTTGCCGGGCCTGCGCATCGTGTTCGACGAGTGAGCCCGCGCCGGTTGCCGGCGCGCAGGGACGCTAGGCGCTGGCGCGCTGGTTCAAGGTCAGCGGAAACACTTCCTGGCGCGCGGCGGGCGCGCCGCCATTCAGGCGCTGCAGCAGCAGTTCCCCGGCGCGGGCGCCCAGCTTGCGGCTGTCCACGCCGATGGTGCTCAGGCCGGGCTCGATTTCGCGGGCGATGTCGGTATCGCCGAAACCCAGGATGGCGATGTCGCGGGGAATTGCGAGTTTGCGGTCGCGCGCCTCGAACAGCGCGCCCACCGCCAGCAGGTCGTTGGCGCAGAACACGGCGTCAAAGGCCTGGCCCATGGCGAGCAGGCGGCCCAGGGCGGCGCGGCCATCGGCGATGGTTTGCGCATTGTCCACGGCCAGTTCGGCCACCACCTGCAGGCCCAGTCCGGCAGCGGCGGCATTGAAGCCCTGGCGCCGCAGTTCGCCGCGGCCGCCCTGGCGCGCCACGAAGGCGACGCGGCGGTAGCCGCGTTCGGCCAGATGGCGCGCTGCCATGACGCCGCCGTCATAGTTGGAAAAGCCCACCAGCATGTCGATCGGGTCGCGCGGATAGGCCCAGGTCTCCATGATGGGGATGCCCAGTTCGCGCAGCGACTGGCGATTTTCCTCGAGCTCGATGACGCCGGTGAACAGCACCGCCGCGGGCCGCAAGGCGCGCAGCGACGCGATCATGCTGGTTTCCTTGGCGTAGGAATACGAGGTCTGTCCGACCATCAACTGGTAGCCCTGCGGCTCCAGCACTTCGGCGCAGCCCTGCACGGCCAGCGCGAACTGCTGGCTGAGGATGTTGGAGACGAACGCCGCCACCACGCTGGACTGCCCGGAACGCAGGGCGCGCGCGTGCGGATTCGAGGCATAGCCGGTCTGCGCCACTACCTGCAGGATGCGGTCGCGCTTTTCCTGGGCCACTTTCTCGGGCTGGCGCAAGGCCCGCGACACCGTGATGGGCGATACGCCCGCCAGCCTGGCCACTTCCTCGATGCGCGGCGGCTTGGCGGGGGCGGCCGCGCGGGCGGGCGCGGCGGCGCCCTCGGGACGCACGCGCAGCACGTCGTCGTAGGTGGGGGCGGAAGGAGGCGCGGGCCGGTGGGTCATGCGATTTCTTTTGATTGTTCCGGGATCAGGCGGCAGGCGTCAGGATATCAGCCTGGCCGACGGGACGCGCAACCTGGATCAGGCTGTCGCCGGATTCGCAGTCGGTATGCAGCCGCCGCGAAATGACGATACCCGATACCCGGAAACGCAGGACTTCCTCTTCCGCGTCCAGCTGGTTGAGGTCATGGTAGTAGCCCGCGACGTCGCCCGCGCGCACGCTGGCGCCGATGTCCACCGCCGGCTCGAACCAGCCGCGCCGGGTGGCGAAGATGTTCTGTTCGTGGCTGTCCAGCTCCAGCAACTGCATGGCGGGCGCGCCGGGCTGGTGCGGGCCGAGCACGGGCGCATCGGTCACGCCCAGCTTTTGCAGCAGGTTGTCGATGGCGCGCTGGGTCGCGGCCAGCGTGGCCGGCGTCAGCGTGCCGCCACCGCCGAACTCGCCGCTGATGCCGATCGCGCCGGCGCGCGCGGCCGCCGCCATGGAGGTGGGCGCATCGCGGCCATTGGCGGCGACGAAGGCGTGGCCCATGCCCAGCGAACCCATCAGGTCCAGCGCGCGCGCCATGCGCTCGGGCGAGTCCTGGCGTTCGATCAGGGCGGTGGGCAGGTGCGCCATCGAGGTGCCGCCGGAATGGAGGTCGAACACCACGTCGTGGCGCGGGAACAGTTCGTGTTCGAGAAAGTGCGCCAGGCGTTCGGTCGGGGTGCCGCCGGGTTCGCCGGGAAAGGCGCGATTGAGGTTGCCGTTGTCCAGCGGAGAGCGCCGCCGCGCCGCCATCACGGCTGGCAGGTTGGCCAGCGGCAGGATGGTGACTTCGCCGCGCATGCGGGAGGGATCCAGGCGGCGGATCAGCCGGCCCAGGGCGACTTCGCCTTCGTACTCGTCGCCATGGTTGCCCGCCATGAGCAGCACGCGCGGGCCGCTGCCGTTGCGGATGCGGCAGATGGGCGTCTTGATCTGGTAGTAGGGCGAACGGTCTACCGAGTAGGGGGTGCCCAGGAAACTGAGCGCCTTGCCGTCGGCATCGAAATCTATGTCGTGAAACAGGCCGGTATGCATGGGGAGATACAACAGCGCCGCGCGAGGCGGCGCGAAGAGGGATCGGAAGGCTGCAGCAAAGCGCGCTTAGCGCAGCGCGGCGACCGCGGTCATTTCGACCCGCAGGTCGGGGTCGGCCAGGCGGGCTTCGACGCAGGCGCGGGCCGGCGGATTGGCGGGGTCGACCCAGGCGTCGTAGACGCGGTTCATGGCGTCGAAGTCGCCGATGGCGGGCAGGAACACGTCCACGGCCAGCAGGCGCGATTTGTCGCTGCCGGCTTCGGCCAGCAGCGCTTCGATCTTGGCCAGCACTTCGCGGGTCTGCGATTCGAGCGAGCCCTGGCGATTGTCGGCCACCTGGCCGGCGATGAACACGAAGCCGTTGTACGAGACGGCCTGGCTCATGCGCGAGCCGGATTTGTAGCGTTTGATCATGCGAGTCCTTTGTTGGGGCCGATTACATCTGCGGCAGGGTCTGGGCTTCCTTGAACCATTTTTGCTGCAGGGCCGGCAGCTTGCCGTTCAGGCGGTTGGTGAAGAGGAAGGTATTGATCCAGTTCAGCAGGTTCTGCTGGCCCTGCTGCACGGCGGCATGCGCGGGCGATTGGCGGATCAGGAACTTGAGTTCGGGCGCCTTCGCGGCGTTGTCCTCGGCCACCTTGAGCGCGATGGCGCTGTTCTCGGCGAACGATTCCGACTGCCCGGCCAGGTAGGCGGCCACGGCCGAAGGCGTGTCCTCGAAGCGCACCAGCTTGGCGCCCGGCGCGTTGTCGGTGAGCCAGATGTCCAGCGTGGAGCCCTTGGCGACCGCGATGCTGTGGCCCTTCAATTCGTCCACCGTTTTGGCTTGCGGCATGCTGGCGCCGCCGTAGACGCCCAGGTTCACCGCGGCATAGGGCTGCGAGAACATGACCTGCTGGGCGCGTTCCGGCGTGGCGCCGGCAGCCGCGATCAGCACGTCGACCTTGCCGGCCAGCAGGCTGGGAATGCGGCTGGCGCCGGTGACCTGCACCAGCTCCAGCTTCACGCCCATGTCGGCGGCCATGAGTTTGGCCAGGTCGATGTCCAGGCCCGCGGCCTCGCCCTTGGCGTCCTTGAAGCCCCAGGGCGCGGCGTCCATCAGCACGCCCACGCGCAGCTTGCCTGCGCCCAGCACGTCCTGCAGTTTGTCGGCGGCCGAGGCGGGCGCGGCCAGGGAGAGACAGACGGCCGCGGCGGCGGCCAGCTTGGCGAACAGTTTCATGCAATGACTCCAGGAGCGGATGGTTCAGTGGGTGGACGGCGCGGCCGTGCCGATGAATTGGCGCAGCTCGGGGGTTTGGGGATTGGCGAAGAGTTCGGCGGGCGGGCCTTGTTCCCAGACGCGGCCCTGGTGCATGAACACGACCTTGGACGCAACGTTGCGGGCGAAGGCCATTTCATGCGTCACCAGCACCATGGTCATGCCCTGGCGCGCCATGTCTTCCATGACCTTCAGCACTTCGCCCACCAGTTCCGGGTCCAGCGCCGAGGTGACCTCGTCGAACAGCATCAGTTGCGGCGCCATGGCCAGGCAGCGCGCGATCGCCACGCGCTGCTGCTGGCCGCCCGACAGCAGGGCCGGATAGGCGTCGATCTTTTCGGCCAGGCCGACGCGGCGCAGCACGTCCAGCGCCAGCGCGCGGCCCTGCGACTTGGCGATCTTGCCGTTGAGCGTGGGCGCCAGCGTGATGTTGCGCTCCACGTTCAGGTGCGGAAACAGGTTGAACTGCTGGAACACGATGCCCACGCGCTGGCGGAACTGGCGCAGGCCGGGCATGCTGGCGTGGATACGTTCGCCGCCGATGCGGATGTCGCCGTCGTCCACCGTCTCCAGCGCGTTCAGGCAGCGCAGCAGGGTGGACTTGCCCGAGCCGGAGCGGCCGATGATGGTGACGATCTCGCCTTCATTGACTTCAAGGGAGACGCCGTTGAGCACCGCGTTGGCGCCGAAACGTTTGTGGATGTTGGAGACTTCAACGAGCGCCATGGAAGCGGCCCTCCAGGTTACGGGCCCACATCGTCAGGGGCAGGCACGCCGCGAAGTACAACAACGCGACGCAGGAATAGACCAGCAGGGGCTGGAAGGTGGCGGCGCTGGCGATCTGTCCGGCGCGCGCCAGTTCGACAAAGCCCACCACCGAAGCCAGCGAGGTGCCCTTGACGAGCTGCACCAGGAAGCCCACGGTGGGCGGCAGCGACAGGCGGAACGCCTGCGGCGCGATCACATGGCGAAACTGGTGCCACTTGGACAGACCCAGGCAGGCGGCCGCTTCCCATTGCTCGTGCTTCACGGCCTGGATGCCGCCGTACCAGATCTGGCCCAGGAAGGCCGCCGTGTAGATGATGAAGGCGACGCTGACGGCGGTCAGCGCGGGCACTTCGATGCCCAGGAAAACCGGCATGCCGAAGTAGAAGAACATCAGCAGGCCCAGGAGCGGCACGCCCTGGACCAGTTGCTGCATGGCCGCGGCCAGCCAGCGCAGCGGCGCCGAACGGTGGCCGCGCAGCAGCGCCAGCCCCAGGCCCAGCGGCGCGCCGATGGCCAGCGCGATCAGCACCAGGGCCACGGTCCATTGCAGCGCGCTGAGCAGGGAGGCGAAATCACTCAGGGTAAATGTACGCATGCTCGCGACTCCTAGCGGCGCACGGGCCAGGTGAAGGCCAGGCTGCCGGCCAGGGCCAGCAGCGCCTTGGTGATCAGCACCAGCGTGAAATAGATGCCGCAGATCACCGCATAGACTTCAAAGCTGCGGTAGGTGCGGCTTTCGATGAAGCTGCCGGCATGGAACAGATCCTCGGCCGATACCTGCGAGGCCAGCGAGGTGCCCAGCAGCAGGATGACCAGCTGCGTGCCCAGCGCGGGGTAGACGTTGCGCAGGGCGGGCGCCAGCACGATGTGGCGGTACACCTGCCAGGTGCTCAGGCCCAGGCAATGGCCGGCCTCGATCTGGCTGCGCGGAATGGAATCCAGGCCGGCGCGCAGGATCTCGAGGGCGTAGGCCCCGAAATACAGGCTGAGCGCCAGCGCCGCGGCCACGAAGGGGGGCATGCGCAGGCCCAGACCCGGCAGGATGAAGAACACGACGAACAGCTGGATCAGCGACGGCGTGTTGCGGAACACCTCGACATAGGCGCGCAACGCCAGCTTGACCGGCTTGGGGCCATGGCGCGTCAGCAGGGCGCCGGCCAGGCCGATGGCCAGCCCGGCGATCACGGCGATGACGGTCAGCTCCAGCGTGACCTGGATGCCGTCCCAGAGCTGTTCGCGGTAGCGCCAGATCTGTTGGAAGTTCAGCTGTTGCATGGCTTATCCGAAGAACGTGCGGTAGGCCGACTGCACGCGGCCGTCGGCGTCCAGGCCGAAGAAAACGCGCCAGCGGTCCAGACAGGTGCAGGGATGCGAAATGCCGAACTCGATCACGTCGCCCGGCGCCAGTTCGCTGTCCGGCGCGATGGCCAGGAAGGCGTGCTGGTCGTTGAGCCGCGTGACGCGGGCTTGCGTGTCCCAGCCGGGCAGGGCCGCGCCGCCGCGGAAGGCGGCCAGCGGCGCGGGCAGGTCCTGGTCGTAGGACACGTCGCGCATGCCGAAGCCGCAGATCGCCAGGCCCGGTTCCGGTCGCGACAGGACTTCGCCCCACAGGCGCAGGGCCGGCCGGAAGTCGGTGGCGGCGTTGCGCGCCTGGCCGTCGACCAGGAAGCCCGCGCGGGCGTCCATGGCCTGCAGCGCGCGCTGATAGGTGCCATGGTCATGGAAGAAGATGGCGCCGCTGCGCAGCACCAGCTGGGCATTGCCGTCCTCAAACAGCCAGCCCTTGGCCGCCTGAGTGACATGGTCGAAGAAGGCCGAGCCGCCCGCGGTGAACACCAGAGGCGCGTGCGGGGCCAGCGCGCGCACTTCCTTGAACGCACGGGCGGCGCGCTCCATCAGCGCGGCGATATTGCTGGCGGTGAGCGCCGCGTCCGAGCTGGCGACGGCGCCTTCGTAGGTGGCCACGCCCGCCAGCGCGAGCTTGTCGCCCTGCTCACGGATCGCGGCCAGGATGGCTGCGACCGCGGCATCGTCGCGCGCGCCCGCGCGGCCGCCGCCGACTTCCACCAGCACCTCCACGGGCCGGCCGGCTTCAGCGGCCGCGGCGGCCAGCGAACGCACGGTGTCGGCGGAGTCCGCGAATGCCAGCAGGCGCGCATGGGGGTAGCCGGCAAGCAGCTTGCCCAGGCGGGCGCCGCTGGCCGCGCCGCCGATCTCATTGCCCAGCATCAGGCGGGTTACGCCTGCGCGCAGCAGCACGGCGGCCTGCTGCAGGTTGGCGACGGTGGCGCCCCAGGCGCCGGCATCGAGCAGGCGCTGCACGATCTGCGGCGACATCGGCGTCTTGGCATGCGGCGCCAGCGCCGCGCCGTGGCTGCGGGCGTACTGGAAGATCTGCTCGACGTTATGGGCGAATGCGGCCTCATCCAGCGTCAGGACGGGCAGGGCCATGTTGCCGCTCCTGGGCTGCCAGCCCCGGGCCGCCACGCCGCGCAGCGGGACGGCGGGCTCGCCCGGAGGAATGCCCCGGTAGGTATCGTCCAGTGGAGAATCGAGCAGGGTTTCCAGGAAGGGATTCATGTGGCCGCCGAAGAAAGATCAGGGTTATGACAACGTTGTCATTTGATGGCGGCAGTCTAATGGTAACGTTGTCAAATTAGGATTAGGGCAATCCCCTAGGGATGCCCGACCGGCGGCTCAGGCCGGCGCCGACGCGGTTTCGTCCTTCCAGCGCTGCTTGTCGCGCAAGGGCGGCGAACCGAACAGGCGGCTGTATTCGCGGCTGAACTGCGACGAGCTTTCGTAGCCCACGGAATGCGCCGCCAGCGCTACGCCCGCGTCATCGGTCAGCATCAGGCGCCGCGCTTCCTGCAGGCGCAGGTGCTTCTGGTATTGCAGCGGGCTCATGGCGGTGGCCTGCTTGAAATGATGGTGCAGCGAAGACACGCTCATGTGCACGTCGCGTGCGATTTCTTCCACGCGCAGGGGCTGGGCATAGTTGTCGCGCAGGATGCGGATGGCCTTGGCCACGCGGTTGAGCTGGCTGTCCTGCAGCACCGATTGGCGCAGCACCGCGCCCTGGCCGTTCATCAGCAGGCGGTACAGCAGCTCGCGCTTGACCAGGGGCGCCAGGATGGGAATGTCGCGCGGCGTGTCCAGCAGGCGCAACAGGCGCAGCACCGCGTCCAGCAGCGCGCCGCCCAGCGGATTGACGCAAAGCGCGCGCGCGGCCTCGGCTGGCGGCTGCGGCGGCAGGCTTTCGTCGCTGATCAGCGAGGTGATCTCCTCCACGTTCAGCTCCAGCCGCAAGCCCAGATAGGGCAGCGTCGGACTGGCGACGGACACCTTGGCCACGACCGGCAGATCCACCGAGGAAATCAGGTAATGGAAGGGGTCGTACTCGTAGGCATCGTCGCCGATGAGCAAGCGCTTGGAACCCTGGGCGATGACGCCCAGCGCGGCCTTCTGCAGTCCGGGCTTGGCGCCGGTGGGCTGCGAAATGCGGTGCAGGAACAGGCCCTCGATGGGCGTGTCCAGCGAACCCTCCAGGTCGCCGGTCATGCGTTCCAGCGTGCAGAGCAGTTCGCGCCGCGCCGGCTCATAGGCGACGTCCAGGGGCGGGACGGCGACTCTGGCGGCAAGTGCGGATGTGATGGTCATGGGGGCTCCCGTGGCGCGCCGTGCCGGATGGGCGTTGGCGGCAGAAAGTCGGAGGATTGGGTGGCTTTCAGTTTATGCCTAAGCTTGCCTGCATCCAGGCTGCGGTGCTTTTCATGGAGAAATGGGCAGAAAATTCGGAGGAATGAGCGGCCAGGCGCCGCAGACTGGCCTGCGCTGCAGGATTGGGCAAAAAAAGGGCAGGATCAAGCAGCGTCCGCGCCGGCCCCTGGACGCATACTTTCCTTCATCCCGGCAGGCGGGCCGCGGCCATTCCATCCCGGAGCGCCGGCTCCCGCCCAGCCCTTGAAGGAGCGCAACCATGCGGTACAAGAAATTCGGAAGCACCGGCCTGTTCGTGTCGGAACTCTGCCTGGGCACCATGACTTTCGGCGGCGAAGGCGAACTCTGGAGCAAGATCGGCAACCTGCAGCAGGAAGAGGCCAACCGGCTGGTGGGCCGCGCGCTGGATGCCGGGGTCAATTTCATCGACACCGCCGACGTGTACTCCGAGGGGCGTTCGGAAGTCATCACCGGCCAGGCGCTGCGCGACCTGAAGGTGGCGCGCGAGGACGTCGTGATCGCGACCAAGGTGTTCGGGCAGACGGGCGCCGGCGTCAATGCGCGCGGCAACTCGCGTTCGCACATCATGGACGGCGTCAAGAAGAGCCTGTCGCGCCTGCAACTGGACCACATCGACCTCTACCAAATTCACGGTTTCGATCCCGCCACGCCAGTGGAAGAAACGGTCAGGGCGCTGGACAATCTGGTGCAGCACGGCCATGTGCGCTACGTCGGCGTGTCCAACTGGGCCGCCTGGCAGATCATGAAGGCGCTGGGTATCGCTGAACGCCTGGGGTTGGCGCGCTTCGAATCGCTGCAGGCCTATTACACGATCGCCGGCCGCGATCTGGAGCGCGAGATCGTCCCCATGTTGCAGAGCGAAGGCGTGGGCCTGATGGTATGGAGTCCGCTGGCAGGCGGCTTGCTCAGCGGCAAGTACAGCCGCGACGGGCAGGCCGAAGCCGGCAGCCGCCGCGCCGCCTTCGATTTCCCGCCGGTGGACCAGGAACGCGCCTACGACAGCATCGACGTCCTGCGGCGCGTCGCCGGCGCGCGCGGCGTATCGGTGGCGCAGGTGGCCCTGGCCTGGCTGCTGCACCAGCAGGCCGTGACCAGCGTCATCATCGGCGCCAAGCGCGTCGACCAGCTGGACGACAACCTGGCGGCCACGGCGATACGCCTGACGGCGGACGAACTGGCCGAGCTGGACCAGGTCAGCGCCTTGCCGCCGGAGTATCCGGGCTGGATGCATGTGCGCCAGGGCGAATACCGGCGCAAGCAGCTGAGCGAATCCGGCGGGGCGTAAAACGCCGGGGACAGGTGGGGCCGCCAGCGGTGGGACCGCCTCCGGCGAGGCCGCCGCCGGCGTGGCTGCCGGCGGGCGTGCCAGGCCTCGCGCCGTGCCGCGGCGACTAGAATGTCATGCACATTGCTGTGTATGGATTCTTGTCTTCAAGGGACACGCGTGGCCATTCCGTATCTACGCCGCCTGACGGCCGTCAGCCGCAGCCCCCAGGCCAACAGGCACCTGGCTTACATCCTGACCTTCACCGCCGGCGCGGTCAACGCGGGCGGCTTCCTGGCCGTGCAGCAATACACCTCGCACATGTCCGGCATCGTCTCCATGATGGCCGATCACCTGGCGCTGGGCGGGGTGATCGTGGTGCTGCAGGGGCTGGCGGCGCTGCTGTCCTTTCTGGCCGGCGCCGCCAGCTCGGCCTTCCTGATCAACTTTGGGCGCCGCTCGCACCTGACCAGCGAATACGCGATGCCGCTGCTGTACGAAGCCGTGCTGTTGCTGGGCTTCGGCTTGCTGGGCGCCAACCTGGAAACGCTGCGCTGGTTCTACGTGCCGGGCACGGTCATGCTGCTTTGCTACATCATGGGTCTGCAGAACGCCATGATCACCAAGCTGTCGCGCTCCGAGATCCGCACCACGCATGTGACGGGCATGGTGACCGATATCGGCATAGAACTGGGCAAGCTGTTTTACTGGAACGTGGCCCAGGGCGATCCGGCCTCCATGCAGCCGGTGCGCGCGGACCGCAGCAAGCTTGTCGTGCTCACCGTGCTGGTGTCGCTGTTCTTCGTCGGCGGCGTGACGGGGGCATATTCCTTCTTCAACTTCGGGTTCGGCTCGACGGTGCCGCTGGCGCTGGTGCTCATGGTGCTGGCCGCCGTACCCATCGTGGACGACATCCGCAGTCTGCTGCCGCGCATGTAGGGCCTGTGCGCCCGCCGCCGAACTACAATGCCCTGCACCGATACACAGGAGGCAGACCGGGCATGGACGCGGAATTCTGGCTGGAGCGTTGGCGCGAAGGGCGCACGCATTTTCATCAATCGCGGGTCACGCCGCTATTGCAGAAGTATTGGCCGACGCTGGGCGTGCCCAAGGACGGCCGGGTGCTGGTGCCGCTTTGCGGCAAGTCGCTGGACATGGTGTGGATCGCGGCGCAGGGGCATTCCGTGCTGGGCGTCGAGCTGTCCGAGCTCGCGGTCGAGCAGTTCTTCGAAGAAAACGAACTCAAGCCGCTCACGCACGTGTCCGTCTATGGCAAGCACTACGTGGCGGGCAGCATCGAAATCATCTGCGGCGACATCTTCAAACTGGATGCGCAACTGCTGTCGCATTGCGTGGGCGCCTATGACCGCGCCGCGCTGGTGGCGTTGCCGGACACCATGCGCGCAGACTACGTGCGCCACGTCTACGGCAATCTGTCGCCCGCCTATCAGGGACTGCTGATCACGCTGGACTACCCGCAGGAAGAAATGGCGGGGCCGCCGTTCTCTGTCGTGGACAGCGAAGTGCAGAACATCTTTGCGGGCGTGTCGCCCGCCAGGATCATCGACCGCCGCGACATCCTGGAAAAGGAACCGAAGTTCCTGGCGGCCGGCGTCAGCCGGCTGGACACCGTGGTCTATCACCTGGGCGCGCAGGAATGAAGACGGCGCCCGCCTGAGCACAGGCGGGCGCCATGCTCTCAGGTCATCAGCCAGCCGCCGGCCACGTCCAGCACCTGGCCGGTGACGAAGCGGGCTTGATCCGACGCGAAGAACAGGCAGGCATCCGCTACTTCTTCCGGCGTACCCAGGCGGCGCAGCGCGGTTACCTGCGCAACCGCGTCATTGATTTCCTTGGGCACGGTTTTCAGCAAGGGCGTGCTGATGCGTCCAGGCGCCAGGGCGTTGACGGTGACCTGGTGCTCGCCCAGTTCGGCGGCCCAATGGCGCGTCAGACCGATCAGTCCGGCCTTGGTGGCCGCGTAATGCGCCGCCACGATGTCGCAATAGGCGCGGCCGGCTACGGAAGACATGTTGATCACGCGGCCCTGGCGCTCGCGCACCATGTGCGGCGTGGCCAGGTGCGTCATGTAGAACACGCTGTTCAGGTTGACGGCGACCACGTTCTCCCATTCCCTGGGCGGCATCTCCCAGACCTTCAGCGCGCGTCCATCGGTCTTCGGTGAAATGCCGACGTTGTTGACCAGGATGGTGGCCGGACCCTGCTCTGCGCTGATGCGTTCGTAGGCTGCCTGGCACTCCTCGAAGCGCGCGACGTCCGCGTGCACGAAGCAGGCTTCATGGCCGCGCTTGCGCAGTTCCTTTTCGTAAGCCTGCCCGCCCTGCGCATTGAAATCGATGAGACCCACGCGGCCGCCTTCCGCCAGGAAGCCTTCGACGATGGCCGAGCCTATGCCGCCGACCGCGCCCGTCACGATGGCCACCTGGTCCTTGAAGCGCCCGCTCATGCGGCCACCTTCAGCATGATCTTGCCGATGTGCTTGCTGCTTTCCATCAGCGCATGCGCCTGGGCCGCTTCCGCCAGCGGAAACACCTTGTGGATGCGCGGCAGGCATTGCCCCTGTTCCATCAGCGGCAACACTTTTTCCGCCAGCGCGCGGGTGATCGCGCCCTTGTCCTCGTCGGAGCGGGGGCGCAGGGTGGAGCCGGTGAATTGCAGGCGCTTGAGCATGATGGGCATGGCGTCGATCTCGGCCTTGCTGCCCTCCAGGAAAGCGATCTGCACCAGCCGGCCATTGAGCGCCAGCAGCCGCAGGTTCTTGTTGATGTAGGCGCCGCCCACCATGTCCAGTATCACGTCCACGCCCGCGCCGCCGCTGCCCTGGCGCACCGCCGCCTCGAAGTCGGCCTCGCGGTACAGCACGGCATGGTGCGCGCCGGCGGCCAGGCAGGCGTCGGCCTTCTCCTGGTTGCCTACCGTGGTCCAGACTTCGGCGCCGAAGGCGCGCGCCAGCTGGATCGCGGTCAGGCCGATGCCGCTGGAACCGCCGTGCACCAGGAAGCGTTCGCCGGCGGCCAGACGGGCGCGGTCGAACACATTGGTCCAGACGGTGTAGTAGTTCTCGGGGATGGCGGCGGCCGTCAACAGGTCCAGGCCGCGCGGCACGGGCAGGCAATGGCGTTCGTCCGCCAGGCAGTATTGGGCGTAGCCGCCGCCCGGCGTCAGCGCGCAGACCTGGTCGCCGACTTTCCAGAGGCTGGCGTCGGGCCCGGTGGCGACGATGGTGCCGGAAACCTCCAGCCCCAGGTGGGGCGAGGCGCCCGGAGGCGGCGGATAGGAGCCGGAGCGTTGCAGCACGTCGGGGCGGTTGACCCCGGCGTAGGCGACCTCGATCAGCACCTGGCGGCCGGCGGGGGCCTCCATGTCGCGTTCTGCCAGGCGCATGCAGTCGGGCGCGCCGCCCTGGCCGTGGTCGATGTATGTGCAGCGTAAAGACATAAGGAATCCTTGGTATCAATGGCCCAGGTAGGCCTTCTTCACATGCGGGTCGCTCAGCAGCTCCGCGCCAGTGCCGGTGCGTACGATGGCGCCGTTCTCCAGCACGTAGCCGCGGTCCGCCAGCCGCAGCGTGCGGAACACGTTCTGCTCCACCAGCAGCACGGTCACGCCGTGCGCGGTGACGCCGCGGATGATGTCGAACATCTGCTGCACCAGTAGCGGCGACAGGCCCAGCGAGGGCTCGTCGAACACCAGCAGCTTGGGATCGGCCATCATGCCGCGCGCGATCGCCACCATCTGCTGTTCGCCGCCGGAAAGCGAGCCGGCGTACTGGTTCAGGCGTTCCTGCACCCGCGGGAAGATACCCAGCACCTCGTCCAGCTTGCGTTGCACGATGGGGCGCGCGGCGCGCTTGTAAGAACCCATCAGCAGATTGTCGCGCACCGTGAAATGCGGGAACAGCTGGCGGCCTTCGGGAATCATGGTGATGCCCGCGTCGACGATGTCGTAGGGCTTGCGGTTGGTCAAGTCCTGGCCTTCGAATTCGACCTTGCCCTCCATGGCGGCGATGACGCCGCACAGCGTCTTCAAGGTGGTGGTCTTGCCGGCGCCATTGGCGCCGATCAGCGTGACGATCTCGCCCGCATGGACCTCGAAGTTCAGGCCGTTCAGGACCTGGCTCTTGCCGTAGCCCGAGGACAGATTCGAAACCTTAAGCATCCTGGTACTCCTTGCCCAAATAGGCCTCGATGACGGCGGGGTTCTCCACCACGTCCTTGGGCGCGCCGCTGACCAGCACCGCGCCTTCGTTCAGCACGATGATGCGGTCGGACAGCGCCATGGTGGCCTGCATCATGTGCTCGATCAGCAGCACCGATACGCCGGAATCTCGGATGCGGCGGATCATCTGGATCGACTTCTCGATGTCGGTCGGGTTCAGTCCCGCCATCACCTCGTCCAGCAGCAGGATGCGCGGCTTGATCGCCAGCGCGCGGGCGACCTCCAGGCGCTTCATGCCGCCCACGGTCAGGTTGCGCGCCTCGATGTCCAGGTACTTCACCAGGTCGGTCTGCTCGGCGACCTTCAGTGCGATCTGCTCGGCTTCGTCACGGTTCGACGTGCGGATGAAGGCGCCCAGCATGATGTTCTCCAGCACGGTCAGGCCGGTGAACGGCTTGGCGATCTGGAAGGTGCGGCCCAGCCCCTGGTGCGCGAATTCGTCGGGCGTCTTGCAGGTGACCCAGTTGCCTTGCGCGTCCAGCATGGTGATGCCGCCCTTGTCCGGCGACAGGAAGCCCGACAGCAGGTTGAAAACCGTGGTCTTGCCCGCGCCGTTGGGGCCGATCATGCCCAGGATCTCGTTCTGGTTCAGCGTCAGCGACACGTCGTTGGTGGCGCGCAGGCCGCCGAAGCTTTTGAACAGCTTGTCGGCCTTGAGCACCGGCTGATCCGTGCGTTCGGCGCTGTGCAGGCGCAGTTCATCGGCCAGCTTGAGCTTGGCGCGGGGCGTGCCCAGATAGGGCAGACGCGACAGCCAGCGTTCGATGGCCGGGCCGAAGGCGCCGGCCAGGCCGCGCGGAATGGTCAGCACCACCGCTACCAGGATCAGGCCGTAGATCAGCCCGTGCATGCCGTTGCCCACGCTGCTGAGCCAGCCGCGCGCCAGTTCGGCGATGGGCAGCACCAGGAAGGTGCCGGCGATGGGGCCGGCCACCGTGCCCAGCCCGCCAATCAGCGCGAACATGGCCACCTGGATCGACAGCTCCAGCGAAAACGCCGAACTCGGGTCCACGAAGGTCAGGTAGGTGATGTGGAAGGTGCCGATGATGCTGGTCAGCATGGCGGACACGACCGCGGCGATGATCTTCATGCGCACGGTATGGATGCCGACCGCCAGCGCCGCGTCCTCGCGTTCGCGGATCGCGATCAGATAATGGCCGATGCGCGACTTGCGGATGTACCAGGAGGCCCAGGTCACCAGCAGGAACAGGCCGAAGGCGATGATCACGTAATTGACCTTCTCGCGGAACACGATCCAGGTCCAGCCTATGTTCAGCGGCAGGCTGATGCCGCTGGAGCCGCCCGTCCAGCTTTCCTCGTGGATCACCAGGAGGCGCACCACTTCCAGGATCGCGATGGTGGCCAGCGCGAAGAACGGGCCGCGCAGCCGCAGCGTGGGGTAGCTGATGAGGATGGCGACCGCGCTCGAGATCGCCGCGCCCGCCAGCATGCCGAACCACGGCGAAATGCCGAAGTTCTGCGTCAGCAGCGTGGCGGTATAGCCGCCGATGCCGTAGAACACGGCGTGGCCCAGCGATAGCTGGCCGGCGTAGCCGCCGACGATGTTCCAGGCCACGGACAGGGCCGAGAACACGAACAGCAGGACGAACAGGTTGGTCCAGAAGGGCGTGCCCATGATCACAGGCACAAGGAACATCGCAATCAGCAGGATGAGGCTGACGTAGGTCTTGGGGTGTCGGATATCGGGAAACACATCTCGCTCCTTGTTGCTCTGATCACTCTGTGCCGACGCCGAACAGGCCGTTCGGACGCAGCACCAGGATCAAGAGGAAGATCCCGAAATAGACGACCTCTTTCAGGTCGGGGGCGATGTAGAAGCCAGCCAGCGTGTCCACGATGCCGATGATCATGGAGCCGGCCACCGCGCCGTACAGGCTGCCCAGGCCGCCCAGCACCACGATGACGAAGGCCGTCAACACGAAGTACGTGCCCACGGTGGGAAACACCGGATACTGCGGCGCCAGCAGGCCGGCGGCGATGCCGACAAAGGCCGTGCCCAGGCCGAAGGCGATGGCGTAGACGTTGTTGACGTTCACGCCCATCAGGGTGGCGGCATAGCGGTGCTGCGCCACGGCCCGCAGCGCGCGGCCCAGGTAGGTGCGGTGCATGAACAGGTGCAGCAGCACCGCCAGGGTCAGGCCGATCACGAAGGTGACGAGCTGCCCGGTCACCATCGAATAGGGGCCGATGTCGATGGCGTTCGTGCCCAGTTCCACCGGCGCGCGATAGACGTTGGCGCCGAATATGACCAGGGCGAGATTCAGCAGGATGGTGGACACGCCCACCGTGGCGAAGATCTGGATATGCTGGTCGGCGTTGAGCAGCGGCTGGATGATGCCTTTCTGCGTCAGCGCGCCCAGCGCGAACAGGATGACGGCGACGGGCACCAGGCCGGCATAGGGGTGCACGCCGAATTGCGCCGCGATCAGATAGACCATGTACATGCCTATCATCAGGAACTCGCCGTGCGCGAAGTTCACGACGCGCACCACGCCGAAGATCAGCGTCAGCCCCAGGCTGATGATGGTGTACGCGCCGCCCAGCAACAGGCCGTTGATGACCAGTTGAATGAATAGTTCCATGTTGCAACCTCTTAGAGCGGGTAGCGGCCCCGGCCCGGCCGTGTTGTCGGCCGGACCGGGGCGCGCGGACCCCGGGATACGTCAGGCGCCCCCGAGCGCCTGAGCACTGGCGTGGCGCTTATTTCTTGAAGACCGGCTTGCCGAGTGCGAGGTTGCTGGGCGCGATGGTGACCAGCTTGCCGTCCTGCCACTGCATCACGTAGAACGTGGATGCATTGTTCTGGCCGTCTTCGCCGAAGTCGAAGGCCCAGCCGTTGGCGCTCTGGCCGGCCGGCTTCTTGTAGGCCAGGACGGCGGCGCGGATCTTGTCCTTATCCGTGGACTTGGCGTTGCCGATGGCTTCGAAGAAGGCCTTGGCGCCGACGTAGTTGGTCAGGCTGTGGCCGGATTGGGGATCGCTCTTGTAGGTGGCCTTGTAGGCTTCGAGGAACTTGTCCAGGCCGGGCGCGCCTGCGGGATTGATGGAGGATTGCGGGAAGTCCAGGTCGAACACGCCGTTCATGTCGGCGCCCACGGCCTTGGCCGTGTCCGCCAGCGAATAGCCGCCGCCCGCGCCGATCACGACCTTGGGCTTGAAGCCCGCGGCGCGCGCCTGGCTGAAGAACAGGATGGCGTCGTTCTGGTAGGCCGTCTGCAGCACCACGTCGACCTTGGCGCCCTTCAGGCGCAGGATCAGCGAGGACAGGTCGACGGTCTTGGCCGAGTACGGCAACACTTCCGCGACCGTATAGCCCAGTTCCTGCGCGCGTTTTTTCTCGGTGGCGGCCACGTCGGTGCCGTAGGGGCCGTCCTCGTGGATGATGCCGATCTTGATGTCCTTGGGGTTCAGCCCCATGCCCGGCGCGATGGTGTCGTGCAGCGCGTTGACCACCGACACGCCGTACAGCGCGGTGTTGGGGTTGCTGCGGAACAGGTACTTGTAGCCGCGGGTGGTGATCTTGTGCGCGGTGGCGCCCAGTTCGAAATAGGGCACGCCGGCCAGCTCGGTCACGGGCGAGGCCGCGTAGGAAATGCCGGAAGCGTAGCTGCCGAACACGCCGACCACGTTGGAGGAAATCAGGCGCTTGGTTTCCGACACGGCTTGCGTCGGATCGACGGCGTCGGCCTTGATGATTTCGATCTTCTCGCCGTTGACCCCGCCCGCGGCGTTGATTTCATTGACGGCCAGCTCCAGGCCGCGATAGCTCTCTTGTCCCAGGAGCGCGAGCGCGCCGCTGAACGGGAAGAGGGCGCCTACCTTCATGTCGGCCGCTGCGGTGCCGCTTGCCAGCGCGCCGCATACGCCCAGCGCCAAAGCAATTTTGTTGAACTTGAACACTGTCTACGCTCCTTTGTCGGTATGGGATGCGGACTTTCTTGTTTGGTCCGTTTTTTTGAATATATGATATATCGGCCGGGCGGGTAGCAAACCCCGCCTTGGATTCTAGTGGGGGCCGTAACCCGCCGAATCGGGGAATTCCCTAAAGCCGCATGAATAAAGACTTAGCGGGCTGACGTCGAGCAAATCCAGGTGCTTTTGCTACTTCGGGATGACACTTTTCGATGTACGGCCCGGTTGCAATAAACGTCATAAGCTGGCGGTTTTTTTCATATATCGTATATCATCAATCGGCTGTTTTTCATAAGAATCAGGAGACAGAGGCATGTTCGAGGAAGTGGATTTCGCCGGGAAAAAGGTGCTCATCACCGCCGGCGCGGACGGGCTGGGCCTGGAGATGGCGAAGGTGTTCCGCCATGCCGGCGCCTCCGTGTTCGTATGCGATGTGAACCAGGAGCGCCTGGCCGCGCTGCCGGCCGAATTGCCTGGCGTGCATGCGGCCCTGGCCGACGTCTCGGACGAAGACAGCATCGCCGCGCTGTTCGATCAGGTCCGCGCCAAGCTGGGCGGCCTGGACATCCTGGTCAACAACGCCGGCGTGGCCGGTCCCACTGGCTACGTCGAAACCCTGTCCAAGGCGGACTGGGACCGCACGCTGGCCGTGAACATCACCGGACAGTTCCTGTGCGCGCGCCAGGCCATCGGCCTGCTCAAGGAGTCCAAGGCCGGCGTGATGATCAACCTGTCGTCCGCGGCCGGCCATCTGGGCTTTGCCGGGCGCTCGGTTTATTCCGCCTCGAAGTGGGCAGTGATTGGCTTCACCAAATCCCTGGCCATCGAACTGGGCCCCTATGGCATCCGCGTCAACGCCATCCTGCCGGGCGCGGTGGAAGGGCCGCGCATCCGCGCCGTGATCGCGGCGAAGGCGGATACGCTGGGCCGTCCGGTGGAGGAGATTGCCGCGCAGTACGAGAACCAGGCCGCGCTGGGCCGCATGGTCACGGCGCGCGATATCGCCAACATGGTGCTGTTCAACGCCAGCGAGGCCGCCCGCAGCGTCTCGGGGCAGGCCATCGTGGTGGACGGCTTCACACAGAAGCTTTACTGATGGACGCCGGGTCCAAGGCGCAGCGCGCCGCCATCATCGGAACCGGCCTGATCGGCCAGGGCTGGGCCATCGTGTTCGCCCGCATGGGCTGGGAAGTGCGCCTGTATGACGTCAACGCCGCAATGCTGGCCGAAGCCCGCGGCCTGATCCTGCAGCAGCTGCGCGAACTTGAAGCCCAGGGCTTGCTGCAGGACGCCGAGGCCATAGGCGGGCGCGTCCATGTGGCAAGCAACCTGGCCGATGCCTTGAAGGGCGCCAGCTACATCCAGGAGAACTCGCCCGAAAACGTCGAGATCAAGCGGGCGCTGTTTGCCGAACTGGACGCGGCGGCCGAACCCGACGCGATCATCGGCAGTTCCACGTCCAGCATCCCCGCCAGCGAATTCACCGGGCATCTGGCCGGGCGCCACCGCTGCCTGGTGGCGCACCCGGTGAATCCGCCGTACCTGATCCCGGTGGTGGAACTGTGCCCCGCACCCTGGACCAGCCCGCAGGCCGTCGATTCCGCCCGCGCCGTCATGGCCGGCATCGGCCAGAAGCCGGTGCTGGTGCGGCGCGAAATCGAAGGCTTCATCCTCAACCGCCTGCAGGGCGCGCTGCTGCACGAGGCGTTCCGCCTGGCCAGCGCGGGCATCGCCAGCGCCGAGGACATCGACGCCACGGTGAAGGACGGCCTGGGCCTGCGCTGGTCGTTCATGGGGCCGTTCGAAACCATAGACCTCAACGCGCCGGGCGGCATCGCCGACTATTGCGCGCGCTACGGCGGGCTGTACCAGTCCATCGGCGCGACCCAGGGCGAACCCGTCGCCTGGGACGGCGCGCTGGTCGAAGCGCTGTCGGAGGAACGCCGCGGCTTGCTGCCGCAGGAAGATCTTGCCAAGCGCCGCTTCTGGCGCGATGAAAAACTGATGCGCCTCATGCGCCATAAACAGGACAACGGAGACAACAATGGCTAAGCCCAAGCAGAAAGTCATCATCACTTGCGCCGTGACGGGCGCCATCCACACGCCCAGCATGTCGCCGCACCTGCCGGTAACCGCCGACGAGATCGCGGAGGCTGCCATCGGCGCGGCCAAGGCGGGCGCGGCGGTGCTGCACCTGCATGCGCGCGATCCGCAGACCGGCAAGCCGTCGCAGGATCCGGCGCTGTTCAAGCCCTTCCTGGAGCGGATCAAGCGGGAAACGGACGCCATCATCAACATCACCACCGGCGGCAGCCCGCATATGACGGTGGAAGAGCGCATGCGCCCGGCCACCACCTTCAAGCCGGAACTGGCGTCCCTGAACATGGGGTCCATGAACTTCGGCCTGTACCCCATGCTGGGCCGCTTCAAGGAGTTCAAGCATGACTGGGAGCGCGAGCATCTGGAGAACAGCCGCTCGCTGGTGTTTCGCAATACCTACCAGGACATCGAATCGATCCTCGCGCTGGGCAACGCCAACGGCACCCGCTTCGAGTTCGAGTGCTACGACATCAGCCACCTGTACAACCTGGCCCATTTCGTGGACCGCGGCCTGGTCAAGTCGCCGCCCTTCATCCAGTCGGTATTCGGCATCCTCGGCGGCATCGGCCCGCACCCCGAAGACCTGATGCACATGAAGCGCACGGCCGACCGCTTGTTCGGCAACGACTATGAGTGGTCGATCCTGGGCGCCGGCCGCGGCCAGATCCCGCTGGCCACCATAGGCGCGGCCATGGGCTCGAACGTGCGGGTGGGGCTGGAGGATTCGCTGTGGATCGGCCCGGGCGAGATGGCGCAATCCAATCAGGTGCAGGTGGAGCGCATCCGCACCATCCTGGAGGCGTTGAACCTGGAAATCGCCACGCCCGCAGAAGCGCGCGCCAAGCTGGACTTGAAGGGCAAGGACAACGTGGCGTTCTGATGCGGCCAGGGGCCGGCCGCTATCCGGCTCCTTGTCGCGTCAGGCGCGGCGGCGCAGCGCGGCAGCCAGCGTGTCGGTGTCGAGCGCGCGGTCGAAGTTGGCGGCGTGGCGGGCCTTCAGGCTCAGCTCCGCAGCCAGCCGCAGTTCCGCGTCGTCCGGCATGTCGGCCGCACCCAGTTCGCGCAAGGTGGTGGGCAGGCCCACCAGGGCATACCAGCGGGTCAGCTCGTCCAGCATGCCGTCCGTCCGGCTTTCCAGGTCCAACTGCACCAGCAGGCCGACCGCCACCTGCAGGCCATGCGGGGCGCTCGCCACGCCGCTGATCTTGGGCAGTCCGCGCGTCAGCGCGTGGGCGATGGACAGGCCGCCGCTTTCGAAACCGAGGCCGCTCATGAGGATCATCGCTTCCACCACGCGTTCAAAGGCCGGCGTAGGCTGGCCGCTGCCGGCAACCGCCACGGCATCCGCGCCGTCGGCCAGCAGGGTGCGCAGGCAGCCGTCGGCGATGAACTGGGCGGTGAGAGGCGGCGCGCCGTCATACATGTTGCGGCCGCCGTTGCGGCCGCATTGCTCTGCCTCGAATTTCTTCGAGACCGCGTCGCCCAGCCCGGCGAGAAAGAAATTCGCCGGCGCGGTGGCGATGACGGCGGTATCGACCAGCACGATGGTGGGGTTGAACAACATGTGCTCCACCGCCAGGAGGTTGTGATGGGCGTCGTACAGGACGTAGTTCTTGCTGGTCGGCGCGTCGTTAGACGCGACGGTCGGCACGGTGATGAGATGGCAGTGCGAGGACTTGGCCACCGCCTTGCCCGCGTCCAGCGCCTTGCCGCCGCCCACCGCGATGACCATGTCGATGCCGGCCGGCGCGGCCTGCGCGCGCAATTGCGTGATCGCGGCCGGCGTCAGGTCGCCTTCGACCATCAGCGGTATCAGCGACACGTTTTGCGCCGCGCACAAGGCTTCGATTCTTGGCCCCAGCACGCCATGCACGTAGCTGTCGATGACCAGGGCCGCGCGGCGGCCGAACAGGGCTGCGTACTGTCCCAGGGTGTCCAGGGCGCCGGCGCCCTGGATGTAGCGGCTGGGCGCGCCAAAAATCTTCAGCATCGGATTTTCCTTCGGGTTTGCCTATTTGCGGGCAGCGGGGGGGCGGTAGTCGAGTTCCTTTTCGCGCTCGACCAGCCAGTCGATCATGATCTTGCCGCCCCAGACCAGATCGGCCTGGATGGCTTGCCTGGCGGCTTCGGAGTCGCGCGCTTCCAGGGCTTCCAGCACCGCTTCGTGGCGGTGCTCGTTCTGCGAATAGTCCAGGCCCGAGGTCTTGACGTGGAACACCTTGAGGATGGGGCCGGTGATCACCCAGAACGATTCCACCGTGGCGCGCAGGATGGGCTTGTTGCTGGCTTCCAGGATGGCGAAGTGGAACTTGCGGTTCAGGTAGCTGGCGCGCTTGGGATCGCTGGCGGTGCAGGAGATGAAGTCCCGTTGCAGCGCGATCAGGTTGTCCAGTTGCTTGCGCGTGATGTGCTGGGCGGCCTCGGCCGCGCCCATGCCTTCCAGGTGGAAGCGGATCTGCTGGATTTCACGCAGCTTTTCCGAATTGACGTAAGGCACGTAGACCGCGGTGGCCGCCTGCATTTCCAGGCCTTGCTCGCTGATCAGCCGGAAGATGGCCTCGCGTACAGGCGTGATGGAGACGCCCATTTCCTGGGCCAGTTCGCCAATGATCAGGCGTTCGCCGGGTTCGTACTGCCCGTTGATCAGGGCATTGCGGATTTCGTTGTAGACCCTGACGGAGAGGTTCTCTTTCTTGACCGGTTTAAGGCTGGACATGACAGGCTCAGGCTTGCTGTATTGATGGGGGCGGGTGGATTCGGGATGAATTCTATCCCGCCATGGCAAATTCGAGCGCGATGGGTATATTATATATCATATATCCTAACAGCAAAAAGGAAGCGCCATGAGGAGTGACAGGGAGGTCCCCACCGAAGGGGAGGTCGGGCTGCTGCGGGAAAAGGCCCGCCACATCCGGCTGGAGACCATCAGGTTGATCGAGATCGCCAAGGTCGGGCATTACAGCTCGGTGTTCTCGTGCGCGGAAATCTTCGCCGCGCTGTACTACGACGTGATGCGGCTGCGTCCGGGCGAGCCTCAGTGGCCCGACCGCGACCGCTTCCTGATGGGCAAGGGCCATGCGGCGGTGGGCCTGTTCCCGGTGTTGGCCGACCATGGCTTCATTGCCCGCGAACTGCTGGACGGCTACACCCGCCTGGGCAGCCCGCTGGGGGACCATCCCGACATGAGCAAGGTGCCGGGCGTGGATTTCAGCTCGGGTTCCATCGGCCATGCCTTGTCCAATGGCGTGGGCATGGCGGTGGGCGGGCGCATGAGCGGGCGCGACTTCAACGTCTTCGTGCTGCTGGGCGATGGCGAGATGCAGGAAGGCCAGGTCTGGGAGGCGGCGCTCTTCGCCGCCCACAACCGCCTGTCGCGCCTGGTCGCCATCATCGACCGCAACGGCTACCAGCTGGACGGCAAGGTCGACGACGTCATGGGCGTGGAATCGCTGAAGGAAAAATGGCAGGCCTTCGGTTGGGAGGTGCACGAAGTGGACGGCCATGACCTGGCGGAACTGACCGCCTTGCTGCGCCGCCTGCGCGCGGACGAATCGCGCGCCAGGCCGGCCTGCGTGATCGCAAAGACCATCAAGGGCAAGGGCGTCTCCTACATGGAAACCGAGCCAGGCTGGCACCTGGGCTACCTGGCGCCGCAAGATGCGCAAAGCGCCGTCGAAGAAATCCTTTCCCGCGAGATCTGAATGGCACAGGCACAAGTTCTCTCTCCCGATTCCTGGCAGTACCGCGCACTGAACGCGGTGAACCCCGGGCTGTCCTATCTTTCCGACGCGCTGATCGAATTGGCTGCGGCCGGCCATCCGGTGGTCGCGGGTTCGGCCGACCTGCAGTACTCCAACGGCCTGAACCGCTTTGCCCAGGCCTATCCCGACCGCTATGTGCAGTTCGGCATTTCCGAGCAGAACATGGTGTCGGCCGCGGCAGGCCTGGCGACCACGGGCATGATGCCCTTCGTCGCGACCTTCGCGTCCTTCCTGGGTCTTCTGTGCTGCGAACAGATCCGCATGGACGTGGCGTATACCAAGCTGCCCGTGCGCCTGATCGGCCACCATACCGGCATCAGCCTGGGCTTTTACGGCACCTCGCACCACGCCACCGAAGATATCTCGACGATGCGGGCGCTGGCTGGCCTGACGGTGGTCTCGCCTGCCGACGGTCCGCAGCTGGCATCCGCCATCAAGGCATCGGTGGACTGGCCCGAGCCGATCTACTTCCGCATCGGCCGCGGCCGCGACCCGCAGGTTTACGAAGATGGCGTGCCGTTCGAGTTCGGCCGCGCCATCGTCCATTCCAGCGGCTCGGACCTGAACATCATCGCCTGCGGCATCACCGTGCACGCGGCCCTGGCCGCCGCCGAGCAGCTGCGCGGCGAAGGATTGTCGGTGGGCGTGATAGACATGCCCACTATCAAGCCCCTGGACCGCGACGCCGTGCTGGCCGCGGCAGGCAAGTCCCGCGTGCTGATGACGGTGGAAGAGCACAACGTGCTGGGCGGGCTGGGCTCGGCCGTGGCCGAGGTGCTGGCCGACGCGGGCACAGGCACGCGCCTGCGCCGCCATGGCATCTACGATGAATACAGCCTGATTGCGCCGCCCACCACCCTGTATGCGCACTACAAGCTGGACGCGGACGGCATCGCCGACGTCGCGCGCGCCACGCTCCGGCCCTGAGACATGGAGACAGACATGAAGGAAATCACCGGCACCACGCGCCTGTTCGGCATCCTGGCCGATCCCATCCACCACGTGAAGACGCCGCAGCGCATGAACGAGCATTTCGCCGCCATCGGCTTCGACGGCGTGTGCGTGCCGTTCCACGCCCGGCCGGACAACCTGGCGGAGGTGGTCGCCGGGCTGCGGCGGCTGGAGAACCTGGGCGGCGTCATCGTCACGGTGCCGCACAAGACCGCGATACTGGACCTGGTGGACGACGCCACCCCCGTGGCGCGCAAGATCGGCGCGGCCAACGTGGTGCGCCGCGAGGCCGACGGCAAGCTGGTGGCGCACATGCTGGACGGCGAGGGATTCGTGCGCGGCCTGCAAAGCGCGGGCGTGTCGCCGCAGGGCAAGAGCGCCTATCTGGCGGGGGCGGGCGGCGCGGCCAACGCTATCGGTTTCGCGCTGGTCCAGGCCGGCGTGTCGCGGCTGACCATCGCCAACCGCACCACGGCCAAGGCCGAGGATCTGAAGGCGCGCATCCTGTCGCTGCATCCTGGCGCCCGGATCGATGTGGGCACGGCCGACCCCTCGGGGCATGACCTGGTGGTCAACGGCACTTCGCTGGGCATGAAGCCGGACGATGCCTTGCCGCTGGACGCCAGCCGCCTGACGCCGGACCAACTGGTCTGCGAAGTCATCATGCAACCCAAGGACACGGCGTTGCTGCTGGCGGCGCAGGCCCGCGGCTGCAAGGTGCACTACGGCGCGCCGATGCTGGCCTGCCAGATCGAGCTGATGGCGCAGATGCTGGGCGTGGCGGCGGACCAGCCGGCCGACGCAGGACGCTGACGGGTATGAGCGACTACGACTTCATCATTGCCGGGGGTGGCACGGCGGGTTGCATCCTGGCCAACCGCCTGAGCGCCGACGGCAAATACCGCGTGCTGATGCTGGAGGCCGGGCATGAAGCCCGCAGCATGTGGATCTCGATCCCGGCGGGCTTTTCCAAGCTGCTGGTGAACCCGGAATACAACTGGCGCTTCGCCACCGAGCCTGAAGACAACGTCCATGGCCGCAGCATCGCCGTGCCGCGCGGCAAGGGCGTGGGCGGTTCGACGCTGATCAACGGCATGATCTACGTCCGGGGCCAGCCGCAGGATTACGACGGCTGGGAGGCGGCGGGCGCGACCGGCTGGGGGTATAACCAGGCCGAGCGCATCTTCCGCAAGATCGAATGCTACGAACCCGGCGACGCCAGCCGCGGCAAGAACGGTCCCATGCATCTGGAAGAAGTCGCCGAACGCTTTCCCATATCGGATGCCTTTCTGCAGGCAGCGCAAGAAGACGGCCAGCCCTTGAATCCCGACTACAACGGCGGCAGCCAGGAGGGCGTGGGCTACTATCAGGTGCTGCAGCATCGGGGCAGGCGCTGGAGCGTGGTGGACGGGTACTTGAAGCCCGCCTCGGGCCGCAAGAATCTCAGCGTGGAATGCGGCGCGCACGTGACGCGGCTGGTGTTCGAGGGCAAGCGCTGCGTGGGCGTGGCCTATCGCAAGAACGGACGGGAGCACATCGTGCGCGCGCGGCGCGAGACGCTGCTGTGCATGGGCGCGGTGCAGTCGCCGCAACTGCTGGAGCTGTCCGGCGTTGGCAATCCCGCTTTGCTGCAGTCATTCGGCATCGCGCCGGTGCTGGCGCAGCCGCAGGTGGGCGAGAACTATATCGACCACTTCGCCACCCGCATGAACTGGCGGGTGAAGGGCACGGTGACGCTTAACGAGATGTCGCGCGGCTGGCGCCTGGCGCAGCAGGTGGCGCGCTATTACGCCAGCCACAAGGGCATCCTGACCCTGGGCACGGGGCTGGTGCACGGCTTCGTGAAAAGCGCGCCGGACCTGCCCGCGCCCGATGTGCAGTACTTCTTCGTGCACGCCAGCTACGCCAATGCGGCCGAACGCATCCTCGACCGGCATCCCGGCATGACGATAGGCGTGGCGCAGCTGCGGCCCGAGTCGGTCGGATCCATCCACATCAAGTCGGCGGATCCGCAGGCGGGACCGGCGATCCGCCCCAACTTCCTGTCCGCCCAGGTGGACCGCGACAGCCTGGTGGGCGGCATGCAGGCGGCCCGGCGCATCGTCGGCCAGCCGGCCATGCGGCGCTATGTCGAATCGGAGCTCAGCCCCGGCGCGGCGGTGGACAGCTACGACGAATGGCTGGACTTCGCGCGGCGCAATGGCCAGACCATCTACCACCCGATAGGCACCTGCCGCATGGGTTCTGACGCCGCCGCAGTCACCGACGTGCGCCTGCGGGTGAACGGCCTGTCCGGCCTGCGCGTGGTGGATGCCTCGGTGATGCCGAAGATAGTGTCTGGCAACACGCAGGGCGCCGTCATGATGGTGGCCGAGCGGGGGGCGGAGATGATCCTCGAGGATGCGGCTCGGGAATAGGTAAGCCCGCCGCGCGATGGGCCTTTCGCCGCCGGGCCGCCCCAAGGCGAAAGGGCCCCCCTGGGGGCAGCTAGCGCACCTAGTGCGCGCGGCGTGGGGGCAACACCCTTCAGCGGATGAGGAAGCCGGCGCCGACGGGGTCGTTCTTGTCGATCACCCAGCGCGCCGTGCCCAGGATGCTGGCCGTGCCCTTGACCGTGGGACGCACGGCGCGGGTGCCGTTCAGGTCCACCTCGCCCAGCAGGCAGCCTTCGAACACGCCGCTGCCCAGCAGGCCTTCCGACTTGATCGGCTGGTTCAAGCCCATCTTGCCGCGCGCTTCGAACATGGCCATCATCGCGCTGGTGCCGGTGCCGCCGGGCGAACGGTCCAGCTGGCCGGCGCTGAAAACGTGCACGTTCTTGTAGAACGCGCCTTCGATGGTCGGCTGGTGCCAGAAGGTGATGAAGTTCAGGTTGTTGATGTGGGCCTCGGTCGGGTGCTGGATGCGGTGGCGGGCATTGAGCTGGTCGCGCACGATCAGGCCCATGCGCGACAGCTCCGTGCCGTTGTCCGGCGAGATGCGCAGGTCGCAGCCCGACAGGTCGACGATGCCGAAGTAATTGCCGCCCCAGACGATGTCGGCCGACAGCTTGCCGTAGCCGGGCAATTCCACCGGAATGTCCTGCGCGGCCACGTAGGCAGGCACGTTCTCGAAGCGCGTCCACAGCACGTTGTCGCCCTCGGAAGCCACTTCCGACACGACCAGGCCGGCGGTGGTTTCAAAGCGGATCTTGGTGATGCCGTCCTTGCCGCGGGGCACCAGGCCGTTGGCCACCATGGCCATGCTGACCGCGATGGTGCCGTGGCCGCACATGTGCGAATACTCGGTGCCGTCGATGTAGATCAGGCCCGCGTCGTATTCGGGGCTGGACGGCGGCGTGAGGAACACGCCGAACATGTCCTTGTGGCCGCGCGGCTCGCGCATCAGCGCCTTGCGCAGCCAGTCGTAGTTCTGCTCCAGGAAGGCGCGCTTCTCCAGGATGGTGGAGCCGGCGGGGTAGGGGATGCCGCTATGCACGATGCACAGGGGCTCGCCTTCGGTATGGGTATAGATGACATCGAACGCGTCTTGCTTGCGCATGACTGTGACTCCAGACAGGTAAGGTAGGGAAGAAAGGTTATTTGCCGCGTTCGGACAGCATGTCCAGCCCGACGGTCAAATCCAGGATGACGATGGCGATCACCGCAACCACGATCGTGGCGCCCGATACGGCTGCGATGGTCGGATCTATCGTGTATTGCACGTAGTTGAAGAGCTTCACGGGGATGGTGTTCAAGTCCGCCGTGGTGTTGAAAATTGACAGCTCCACGTTGATCCAGGAAGAGATGAACGCGAAGATCGAACCGGTGACGATGCCTGGACGGATCTGCGGCAGCACCACCAGGAAGAAGGTCGTCCACGGGTTCGCGCCCAGGTCGGCCGAGGCTTCTTCCAGCGCGCGCTGCTCCGGCGTCAGCAGGGTCAGCGTGGACCGCAGCACGAAGGGTGCGATGATGACGATGTGTCCGATCAGCAGGGACAGGAAGCTGCGCGTCAGGCCGAAATACGCGCCGTATTGCAGCAGCGCCGCGCCCAGCACGATGTGCGGCAGCACCAGCGGCGACATCAGCACCGAGGTCAGCGCGGCCTTGCCCGGGAACTCGTAGCGCGCCACCGCCAGCGCGGCCGGCACCGTCAGCAGCACGGCCGCGGCCGTGGCCGCCAGCGCCAGCACCGTGCTGGTCGTGAACGCGGCGACGTAGCCGGCCTCGATCAGCAGCGTGCGGTACCACTCCAGCGTGAAGCCCTTGGGCGGAAACGCCAGGTAGGGCGTGGACGTGAACGAGGAACCCAGGATCACCACCAGCGGCAGGGCCAGGTAGGCCAGTACCCCCAGGGCGACCAGGCGGATCAGGTTGCGGGCGATCATCGCGCGGCTCCCGGCAGGACGGCGGCGCGGTTGGCAAGCGCCACCAGGATCAGGGTGAACACCAGCAGCACCATGCTCAGCGCGCCGCCGTAATGGAAGTCGAACACCGTGCTGTACTGCTGGAAGATCAGCATCGACAGCACCGACACACGTCCCCCCGACAGCAGCGCAGGCGTCACGTAGGCGCTGACGGCCAGGGTGAAGACCATGATGGCGCCGGACACCACGCCGGGCAGGGTCAGCGGCCAGGTGATGTGGAAGAAGGTCGCCGTGGGACTTGCGCCCAGGTCGGCCGAAGCCTGCTCGCAGGCGGGATCGACCCGCGCCAGCGCATTGCCCACCGCCAGCACCACGAAGGGCAGCAGCACGTAGACCATGCCGATCAGGATGCCCAGCTCGGTGCCGATGAAACGCATCGGACGGTCGGCGATGCCCGCGCCCACCAGGGCCTGGTTGACCAGCCCGTTGCGGCCCAGCAGCACCATCCAGCCGAAGGCGCGCACGATATTGCTGGTGAACAGCGGCACCACCAGCAGGATCACGCAGAAGCGCCGCCAGGCCTGCCAGCGCACCACGCGTACCAGATACCAGGCCAGCGGATAGCCCAGGATCACGCAGGCGACCGTGGTGAAGAACGCCAGCCGGAAGGTCACCAGGATCACGTCCCAGTGGTACTGGTCGCCCAGCACGCGCAGGTATTGCTGCGGAGTCAGGGTCAAACCATCGGCGCCGCCGGTGATGCTGGCCAGCGCCACCACCGCCAGCGGCGCCAGGAAGAAGGCCGCGAAGAACAGCACGGGAGCCGCCAGCAGCAGGCTAGGCGAACGCCAGGCGCGCGCGTTCATGGCCGTTCACCGATCAGGTGCAGGTGTTCCGGCGCGAAAGCCAGGCGCGCCGCGGCGCCCGGGCCCAGCCCCGACGGCGCAATGCCGCCGTGGCGCGCCACCAGGACCTGTCCGCCGATGTCCACGTGGATCATGCAGTGGCTGCCCACGTTGATGACGTCGGTGACCGTGCCGTTCAGCGCAAGCGCCGCCGATTCATCGGCCAGGCGCAGATCCTCGGGCCGCAGCACCGCCACGCCGTGCGCGGGCGCGGCCTTGCCCGGGAACGGCACGCGCAGTCCCTGGGCATCCAGCTGCAGCACATCGTCGTTGGCGGTGTACGGCATGAAGTTGGCGTCGCCGATGAACTCGGCCACGAAGCGGGTGGCGGGATGCCGGTAGATCTCGGTCCCGCCGCCCACCTGTTCGATCTTGCCCGCATGCATGACCACCACCCGGTCGGCCATGGTCATGGCTTCTTCCTGGTCGTGCGTGACGAAGATGAAGGCGATGCCCAGCTTGGCCTGCAGGTGCTTGAGTTCCAGCTGCATGCGCTTGCGCAGCTTCAGGTCCAGCGCCGACAGCGGTTCGTCCAGCAACAGCAGCTTGGGCTGGTTCACGATGGCGCGTGCCAGCGCCACGCGCTGCTGCTGGCCGCCGGACATTTCGCGGGGATAGCGCGGACCGAAGTCCGCCAGGCCCACCATGTCCAGCGCCGACCGGGCGCGCCCGGCCGCTTCCTGCTTCGACGCGCCCTGGCGCCGCGGGCCATAGGCCACGTTTTCCAGCACGTTCATGTGCGGAAACAGCGCATAGTTCTGGAACACCGTGTTCAGCGGCCGATGGTGCGCGGCCAGGCGGCTGATGTCCTGGCCTTCAATCAGGATGCGGCCCGATTCGGGCCTGAGAAATCCGGCGATCGAACGCAACAGGGTGGTCTTGCCGCAGCCGCTGGGACCAAGCAGGGCCACGAACTCTCCCTGTTGGATCTCCAGGTCGATGCGGTCCAGCGCCTGATAGGCGCCAAAGCGCATCGACACGCCTTCAATGGTAAGCAAAGCGGACATGTTCTATCCCGGTCTAGCGCTTGCGGGCAACCTGGCGGTTCCAGGCGTCCGTGACCTCGGCGCGGCGGCTGTTGATGAGGTTCCAGTCGAACAGGCTCAGGTTCTTGACCGAGCCGTCCGCGCCCCAGGGCAGCTTGCGCGCCACGTCCTTCGGCACCTGCACATCCTTGACGGCGGGGCCCAGGTACAGGCGCGTGGCCAGGCAGGCGGCGGCATCCGGCGTGAGCGCGGTGTCGATGAACTTCTGCGCGGCCGCCTTGTTCGGCGCGTTCTTCACCAGATGCAGGCGCGCATCCGTGGCCCAGGCGCCTTCCTTGGGCACGGCGAAGCCTATGGGCAGTCCCTTGTCGATCAGATCCCAGGCGCCCACGTTGAAGTGCGCGCCGATGATGGCCTCGCCGCTCTGGTAGGCGTTGGTGGCGGCGCCCGAGCTGTCGAAGAACAAGGCCGTGTCCAGCGACGCAAGCTTGGCGTACAGCGGCGCCAGGTTGGAAGGATCGACAGAGAACACTCGCGCCAGGAAGAAGATGAACGGCACGCCCGACGAGTTCGCCGGCGAAGGAATGGCGACCGCGCCGGCATACTCGGGCTTCCACAAGTCCTTCCAGCTGGCGGGCGCCTGAGGCACTTCCTTGGTGTTGTAGGCGATGCCCAGCGAGTAGTAGCCGGTGCTGACCGCGTAGGCGCTGTCGCCATTGCGGTACACGCCCTGGTCGATGACGTTCTTCAGATTGGGAATGCCGGCGGGATCCAATGCGTCCAGCACGCCGGCTTCCGCGGCCAGTTCGCTGATGCCGCCGTCCATCCACGCCACGTCTATGGTGGGCGCGCCCTTCTGCTGCTGCAACTTGGCCAGCGTGGTGGTGGACGTGCCCACTTCGGGCACCACAGTCACGCCGGTGGCCTTGGTGTAGGGCTCGGCCACGCAGGCGCGGAACGCGTCGCCCCAGTTGCCGCCGTACCAGGCGACGGTGATCTTCTGCTGCTGGGCCAGCGCCTGGCCGGCGGCCAGCAGTCCGGCTCCCAGCAATGCGGCGCGCAGCGCGCGGCGGGTAGGTGTTGCCATGTCGGATTCCCCTTGTCGATTTATCGGGTCCGGTCTGCCTGCGCCGGCGGGCGCTGCGGGACGGAGCCATAGGTGCATCTTGGGCGATCCCCGGGAAAACCAGCTTGAAGGCCTGGGACAAAAACTTGAATAATTGCGACATGGAAACCGCTATGCCCGCCTCGACGTCGTCTTTCTCCTATGACGGTGAGTGCAGCGCCCTGCCTCAGGGGAAACCCGCACTGACCGTGGGTATCGTGCTGCTGGACCAGTTCACGCTGGCCGCCTTTGCCGGATTGGTGGACGTGTTGCGGCTGGCGGGCGACCACGGTGGACGCAGCCGCCAGATCCATACTGCATGGCGCGTCATGAGCTGGGACGGCAAGCCGCGCTGCTCCAGCGCGGGCCTGACCATAGACGTGGCCGATGGCCTGCCCGAAGACCCGGCCCAGTTCGACTACATAGCGGTTTGCGGCGGTAACGACTACTTCAACGGCCGCCTGCCCGACCCCCTGCGCGACTGGCTGCAACTGGCGGCGGCGCAGCGCGTGCGGCTCTTGGGCATCTGCACCGGCACCTTCGCGCTGGCGCAGGCCGACGTCATCGGGCCGCGCACGGTCTGCGTACACTGGAATGTGCTGGACACCTTTCGCGAACGTTTTCCGCAGACGCGGGCGGTGGTGGACCGGCTGTTCGTGGATGAAGGCGACCTGATTTCGTGCGCAGGCTCCACGGCCGCGATCGACCTGGGGCTGTACCTGGTGGCCCGGCATTGCGGGCGCGACAAGGCCCAGCAGGCGATGCGGCACATGATGCTGCAAGGCGTGCGCCCGGGGCGGGTGCCGCAGGCGCATTTCCACACGGACCTGTCGGGCATCCAGGATCTGCGCGTGCGCCAGGCCGCGCACTTCATCGAGCAGCGTATCGACAACCCGCCGCCGCTGGATGCGATTGCGCGCTACGTCGGCGTCGGGCGCAGGCAGCTGGAGCGCGCCTTCCGCCTGGCCACTGGCATGTCGCCGATGGCGTTCCAGCGGCAATTGCGGCTGGAATACGGCAGCTGGCTGCTCTTGAACAATCCCAGCAGCATCACGCAGATCGCGCTGGACTGCGGGTTTGCGGATGGCGCGCATTTCTCGCGCGATTTCCGCGCGCATTTCGGCCAGTCGCCGCGCCAGTATCAGCAGGCCGCCGGCCGCGACGGCGGAGTCAGCGTGTTTCCCGCCTGAGGCGTCTGCACGGCTCGTTCCGGCGCCGGCAGGCCCTTGGGCTTATCAACGGAAGGAGACGACATGACCTATGACCTTTGGTACTGGGACGGCATCCCCGGACGCGGCGAGTTCGTGCGCCTGGCCCTGGAGGCCGGCGGCATTCCGTATCGCGAATGCGCACGCCAGCCCGGCGCGGACGAAGGCACGCTGGTGGCGGACCTGAGTTCGGCGCGCAAGCATCCGCCGTTCGCGCCGCCATATCTGGTCGCGGGCAAGATGACGCTGGGGCAGACCGCCAACATCCTCCTGTTCCTGGGCGAAAAGCACGGCCTGGCGCCGGACTCGCTGGAAGGGCGGCTGTGGGTGAACCAGCTTCAGCTCACCATCGCCGACATGGTGGCCGAAGCGCACGACACGCATCATCCGATATCCGCCAGCGAGTACTACGAAGACCAGAAGACCGAGGCCGCGCGCCGGGCGCGCTGCTTCCGCGAAGAGCGCATGCCCAAATTCCTGGGCTACTTCGAACTGGTGTTGGGCGGGCCGCAGGCCTGGCTGGCGGGCGGCAAGCGCTGGACCTATGTGGACCTGTCGTTGTTCCATCTCGTGGACGGCCTGCTCTACGCCTTTCCGAAACGCATGGCGACCCTGGCCGTGCGTTATCCGAACGTCATGGCGTTGCATGCGCGCGTGGCGGCGCTGGCGGAATTGCAGTCCTACTTCGACAGCGGCAGGCGCCTGCCTTTCGGGGAGGGGATTTTCCGCCAATATCGCGAATTGGACGCGGCTTGAGTCCGGATAAACCCTGGTGTTGCTGAATCCCTATTTTTTTGATGGTGTCTTGAAAATCTTGAGACCCGCTCATTTTTAAGATTAAATATTTGCAAATTGTTAGATAAATATTTCCATTTGTCTCGCGGCAGATAGGTCGAACGGCTTCAAACCACCCGGACGCCGGGCAGGAGACGTCAAGATGAAATGGATCACTCTCAGCCAACTGCTACGCCGGGACCGTGGCATGCAGAAGGCAGACATGCTCGGGCAGATCGCTGCGATCCACAACGCCCAGGCCGTCATCGAGTTCGACCTGGACGGCCACGTGCTGGCGGCGAATTCGAACTTCCTGGACACCATGGGCTACGCGCTGGACGAGATCGCGGGGCAGCACCACCGCATGTTCGTCGACCCGGCGGAGCGCGCATCGGCCGCCTACGCGGAATTCTGGAACCGGTTGCGGCAGGGCGGCCGCGATGCGGGGCGCTACCGCCGCATCCGCAAGGATGGCAGCGACGTCTGGCTGCAAGCCTCGTACAACCCGATCTACGACCGCCATGATCGGCTGGTCAAAGTGGTCAAGTACGCCGTCGACATCACCGCGCAGCAGCAGCGGCAGGCGGACGTGGAAGGCCAGTTGGCGGCGATCTCCAAGGTCCAGGCCATCATCGAGTTCGAACTCGACGGCACCATCATCCGCGCCAACGATTTGTTCCTGGGCGCGGTGGGCTATCGCGCGGACGAAATCCAGGGACGTCATCACAGCATGTTCGTCCCGCCCGAGGAGGCGCGCGGCGAGGCATACAAGGAGTTCTGGCGCAGGCTGCGCAACGGCGAGCATGACACAGGGCAGTACCTGCGCATCGGCAAGGGCGGCCGCCAGGTCTGGATCGAAGCCAGCTACAACCCGATCTTCGATGCCGAGGGCCGGCCGGTCAAGGTCGTCAAGTACGCCACCGACATTACGCGGCGCTTTACCGCCGCCCAGACCTTGCGTGTCGCGGTCCAGGGGCTGACCGAAAACGCCGAACGCGCGGGCCAGGCCAATACGCTGGCGTTGGACGCCTGTCGCGTGGCCGAGCAGGGCGGCCATACGGTGCAGGAAGTGGTGCAGACCATGGGCGGCATCACCCAGAGTTCACGCCGCATTTCGGAAATCATCGGGGTCATGGACGGCATCGCCTTCCAGACCAACATCCTGGCGCTGAACGCCGCCGTCGAGGCCGCGCGCGCCGGCTCGCACGGCAAGGGCTTCGCCGTGGTCGCGGCCGAGGTCCGCAGCCTGGCGCAGAACAGCGCGGCGGCGGCCAAGGAGATCAAGGACCTGATCACTTCGTCGGTGCAGCAGGTCGAGAGCGGCGCGCGCCAGGTCCAGTCGGCAGGCTCGACCATGGACGATATCGTCGCATCGTCGCGCCGCGTGACTGAAATCATGGCGGAGGTGGTGGAGGTGTCGCTGGCCCAGTCCGCCAGGCTCGGCGAGGTCACCGAGGACATCACGCAGCGGGCAGGAGAGCCCGCGCGCGCCGCGCCGCCCACCGCCTCGGTCAGGCCCATGGCCCCCGCTCTGCGGGCCAGGCCAGCCGCCAATGGACCGCTGCAGCCGCAGGCCGAGCGGCAATACGTGCGCTACTGAGCCGGCGCCGCCGGGCCGATGCGCTATAAAGACGGTATTGATCTGAACCCGCAGGCCCGGGCAGGAACCCTCCGCCCGGGCCGCGCCATTTGCGGCCACCAACCATGACCGAATCCGAAGCACTGGCTCTCGCCTCGCACCGCCATTACAAGGGCGGCCTCTACCTTTATGTGGGCACCGCCCGCCACTCCGAAACCGAGGAGTCCCTGGTGGTCTATGAACACTTGTGGCCTCACGAGCGCGGCTTGTGGGTGCGTCCGGCCGATATGTTCTTCGGTCAGCTGCCCGACGGCACGCCCCGCTTCGCGCCCTTGCGGCCGGTGGAGTAGGGCCGTGGCGTTCTATTACCGGCGGCCGCGCGCAAGCGGCGCTGCGCCTGCCCGCGCAACGGGCGCAAAGGCCGGCAGTGAGGCGCTGGCGGCCGCGTTGCAGGCATTGCGCGGCCCGTTCATCGTCGCCGACTTGGAAACCACCGGCCTGTCCACCGCCACCTGCGAGATCCTGGAGTTCGCGGCGGTGCGCGTGGGCGCGGCAGGCGCGCTTGAGCGGGAGTACACGCAGGTCGTGCGCACGCGCGGACCGGTGCCGTCCTTCATCAGCCGCCTGACCGGCATCACGCAGGCGGAAGTCGACCGAGACGGCGTGCCGGTGGCGCAGGCGTTTTCCTCCTTCCTGGATTTCGTGGAAGACCTGCCGGTGTTTTTCCATAATGCTTCGTTTGACCGGCGCTTCCTGGGCGCGGCGGCGGACCAGACCGGCCTGCCGTTCGCCAACTCGACCCATTGCACGCTGGCGCTGGCGCGGCGCGCATGGCCGGAGCTGCCCTCGCACAAGCTGGAAATCCTGGCGCGCCATGTCGGCGCCTCGGATCCCACCCACCGCGCGCTGGCAGACGTGCGCACCACCGTGGCCGTGGCGCTGGCGGCAAGCTCCCGCCTGGCCGCGGGCTAGGAGTTTCGATGTCCGACCTGGAACATATCCGGCTGGCCGTGCGCCGGTTTACCGAAGAGCGGGAGTGGCAGCCCTTTCATACGCCCAAGAACCTGGCGATGGCGCTGGCCGGAGAGGCGGGCGAACTCGTATCCCTGTTCCAGTGGCTGAGCGAGGCCGAGTCGCGCAAGATGCCGCCCGAGAAGCTGGCGGACGCCGCGGACGAAATAGCGGACGTGCAGATGTACCTGGTGGCCCTGGCGGACCAGCTCGGCATCGATATCGCCGACGCGGTCACGGCCAAGATGGTCAAGAATGCGCGGAAATATCCGGCGGATCGGTTTCGCGGCAGCGCGCGCAAGTACGACGATCCGCCTGAACAGTCCTGACTCGCGCGCGGCGCGGCCAGGCTGGCCGCCTCAGAGCACTTTTTGCTCGTGATGCACCTGGGGCGGTTCGACGAAAAAGCCCGCCACCAGCTTGCGCCATTCCTGGAAATCGCTGGATTCGCGGAAATCCACCATGTGGTTCTCTACGGTTTCCCAAGCCACGACCAGCGTGTAGCGCTGCGGCTGTTCGATGCTGCGGTACAGCTCCATGCCGTGGCAGCCGCGGGCCCGCAAGAACAACGGTTTCGCTTGCGCGACGCCCGCCTCGAACAACGCTTCCTGTCCTTCGCGGACATGGATGCTGGCAATCTCCTGGATCATGGTCTGGTCTCCAAACAGATGAGGCCGGGTAGCGCCCGGCCGGCCGCCGTAGTATCGCTGAAATTCCCGCGCCGGGCGTGCTGCGGACCCTGCCGCTTCCGTTGTGCGCGTTAGGGAAATTGCCCGAGGCGGCCACCCTCATTCCCATCCATAAAGTTGAACCCGGGCGCGCGCGCCGCGTGGCTTGCGCCGTTTCCCTCGTCCATACGCACGGCCGCCGCGCAAGATCGCCGCAAATCTGGCCGATTGTTTTACAGCTTGGTGTCGTCCATCGGGACTCGGTCGCCCGTTTAGGCGATATCGACTTGCCTAGGACGGAGCAATCATTCCGTACCAATACGAAAGTCCCACGCCTTTCGTCATTGTCCAGGCGTGGCGCTGAGCGGTAACGGTCCGCGCCGGTCGGTCGCCGGTAATCGTGAATCCGTGCATGCACGGAGCAGGAGGAGCTGAAATGAAAAAGCTCATGGCAGTCGCCGCGTTGTCCTTGTTCGCTGTCTCGGCCTATGCGGACCCTGGTGGCTCAATCACGGGTCACGCGGGCGCAATCAATGGCACCGCGTCATCCATCTCCACGGGCAGCTCCGTGGCCGCCACCCAGATCAATGGCTACGGTTCATCCACCCAGGTGTCGTTCGGCATGACAGGCGGCGTTGCGGAAGTGGGCGGCAGCTTCAGCCGCGATGGCACGCAAGTGGTCACCAGCACGCGCCAGTACGCCAATAGCGATTCGTACGGCCATGTCTCGGGCAACGCGCCCATCATGGTGGGCGACAGCATCGCTAACGGCAGCGCCACGTTTGCCCAGACTGACACCAGCGCTTCGGCGACGGGTTCGTTCCATGCGGTGAATGTGGGTGCGTTCGGGTCGATACACGGCATCGGCCCGGTGGGCCATGTCGGCGGTTTCAATCACTGACCCAGTTATCCGGACGGCTTCGGCCGTCCGGGCGAGGGGACATCATGAAGACCATAGTGCTTGCCATTTCCCTGTCGCTGGCGGCGGTGTCCGCCAGCGCCCAGACCAGCAGTTCCAGCGCGACGACATCGGCATCCTCGGGATCGACCAACGCCGGCAACAATCAGGGCATCACGCTCAACTCCAGCAACAGCGGGTCCAGCACGCTGCGCAGCGTGCCGCCGCTGGGCGGACAAAGTTTCTACGGTTCTTTCTCGTCCGACAGCTGCATGGTTTCGGCGGGCGGAGGCGGCGCCGTTGTCGGCTTCGGCATGAACATAGCGATCCCGATCGAGGACCAGAAGTGCAGCCTGCGGCGCAACTTCGAGCGAACCATGCAGGCGGCCGCCTCGACCAGGGATGCGGACCGTTCGCGCCGTCTGGAGACCGCGGCCATCGACATCCTGTGCCAGACCGACGATCGCACCAAGGCGGCGCTGGTGGCGCAGGGGCTGTGCACCAATCCCGCGTTGACGACAGCGGATCACCGCTTCGACAGCAATGCGGTCGCGCAGGCGGCGCCGCCTGCCGGCGGCCCGGTCCTGGCTGACCGGCCTGTGCCGCCCGCGCCTCCTGCGCCCGAGGCGCAAGCCTATCCGGTGCGCAGCGTGCAGAGCGCCGCGCTGGCGTCGCCGCCGCTGCGCAACCGAACCTATACCGATCTGTACACACCGGGCTGATGCTGGGGCCCGCTCGTCCCGGCGGGGCGGGACAAGGGAGGGATGATTCAGGATTGGGCGGGCGGCGGTACGGCGAGGGGAGCCGCCGCCGGCTGGGGGGCCGACGCCAGCAGCATGGTGGGCGGCGAAGATACTTCCAGGCCCGCGTCATGCAGGCGCTTGAGCAGGGTGAACAGCAGGGCGCTGCGCACGCCGTAGGCCGCCCGGGGGGAGGACACGTAGCCCTTGGCGTTGAAGACCAGATTGCCGCCTTCGATGCCATCCAGGAAGACGTTGGGCGCGGGCGTGTCCAGCACGTCTTCGTGGTCGGAGAAGGCCTGCAGGATCAATTCGCGCACCTGTTCGGCATCGGTGGAGAGCGGCAAAGGCAGCTTGATCTGCACCAGCCCCAGCGGGTTCGAGCGGGTCACATTGCGTACGGTTTTGGTGACGAACTCCGAATTCGGCACGATCACCGTGGAGCGGTCCCCCATCTGGATTTCCGTGGCGCGCACGTTGATGCGCAGGATGTCGCCCTCGACGCCGCCTAGCGACACCCAGTCGCCCACCTTGACGGGGCGCTCGGCCAGCAGGATCAGGCCGGACACGAAGTTCTGCACGACCGCCTGCAAGCCAAAACCGATACCCACCGACAGCGCGCTCGCGATCCACGCCACGCGTTCCAGGCCGATGCCCGCGGCCGAAAGCGACAGCGCCACGGCGATCACGAAACCTGCATAGCCGAACAGCGTGGCTGCCGACAACTGCATGCCCGGGTCCAGTTCGGTCGTCGGCAGGTAGCGGTTGGACAGCCAGCGCTTGAGCATCTTCACGGCCAGCAGCGACAGCGCCAGCACCAGCAGCGCCTGCAGCACGGCGCCGGGGCGGATCTGGGCTTCGCCGATGGCGAGTCCCTTGCGCAGCTGGTCGAAGCGCTGCAGCAGGTCCATCGGCGCTTCGCCGAAGGGCGCGGCCAGGAGAATCACGGCCAGCAGGCCGACCGCCACGCGGCCCACGCCCGACAGCAGCACGGCGGCCTGGTCGCGCATACTGGGCGCTTCGTGCTCGCCGCCGTCGCGGTGCGAGGTGCCGAGCAGCGTGCTGAAGCCGTCCTCGATCAGCGTCGACAGCAGATAGGCGGAGGCCAGCACGATCAGCACCCACAGCACCTGCTTGACCATGAAACTGCCGAACGCCACATAGCCCGCCAGCAGGCTGGCCAGGCTCAGGATCAGCACGGTCCACACCGCTCCCAGCAGCAGCGAGACCCAGAACGGGATCGGCGTCTCGCTTTCTTGCATGGCCTGGCGCCGCAGCCGGCGGCTGATGGCCAGCACCGCGCCCAGCATCGCCATGGTCAGGACGGCGACGATGCCGGTCAGTGTGATGGTGGTGGTCAGGCTCGCGTTCAAGAGCACCGGCAGTCGCTCGGCCAGCCAGATCATCACCACCAGCACGCCCAGCACGGCGGGCAGCCAGCGCAGGCGCGCCGCCACGATGTCGCTGACGGGCGGCAGGCGCCACGACGGCCGGTTCGCGGACAGGAGCGCATAGCCCAGGCCGGACACGTAGCCGCCGAAGCAGACCGTTCCCACCAGGTTCGCGAGCAACGACGAGGTGTTGTCGCTCAGCTGCGAATTCCAGTCCAGCCCCATATGGATCAACAGCGCGACGACGCCCGGCGTGGCGACGGCCAGGACCACATGCGTGACCGCAAGAAAGGAGCGGCGCAGGCGCCCCGGCGGCACGCGCGTGGCGGTTATCCGCAACAGGACCCGGCCGATGGCGATACGCAGGGCGATCGTCAGCGCGATCGCCGCGCCCAATAGCAGCCAGCCCCATTTCGGCGTCTGGCCGACCGCGGTAGCGAGGTCGTCGCGCAGCGCTTCCAGCCGTTCGAGGTCGCGCGGGAACTCCTCGCGGAACTCGGTCCAGAATTGGTCGGACAGGAACGAGTCGCGTCGCTCGCCCAGGCGCGCCTGGAACTGCTTGCGCCGCTGCGCCGATATCTGTTCGGCCGTTTGCCCGGCATCCACGGACAGCAGCCTGGCCAGCTTGATCTGCGCATCCAGCGCCCGGCTGGTCTTGTCCAGTTGCATGCGCTGGGCCGCAACGTCGGACGCTTCCTTGACGCCTTCGGGCGGCGTGCCCAGTTCGCTCAAGCGGGCCGTCACGCTGGCCAGCTGGGGCGTCAGGCCCTCGGCGGCGGCGTCGGCCTTGGACTGGATGTCCAGCGCGTCGCCGCGCTGCTTCACCAGGGTGGCGTCATCGGTCTCGTCGGCAACGCGCTTGCGGATGTCGTCGATCTGTTTGCGCGCGGTTGCCAGCGCCGCTTCCGTGTCGGCGGGCGTGGGCGGCGCCGCGGCATGGGCCGGCAGCAGGAAAAGGACTAGCAGCAGCGCCGCAATCAGCGTCGTGAAAATCGACGCGCGGGCGCGGTGAGGCCGCGCGCGCAGGGGAATGGAAGTCTGTGTCATGTTCTGGGGCGAGTCGCTCGCATTCGAGGCGGGAGCATAGCAAGCCGCCGCCTCATTCGTTGCAACAAAAACGAGCGCTACGGCCCTATTTGTTTTGGCGTGCTCGGCGGCTATCCCGCGGGCGCGGACCAGGGATAGAAATAGGGCCGGATAGGCGACGGAAGGCCGCTGGCAGGGCGTGCCGGGCGCGGCGTCCGCAAACCATATTTACGAGGCCAACGTTTGGATTCAACTCAAACAGCACGGACGCTCGGCGCGGCCCGCTTTTTGGGCTTGCCCAGTACCGCGTCGCATACCTCCAGCCAGGCGCGGGCGGCATAGGACAGATAGCCGGACTGCTGCCAGATATGGCCGACTTCCCATTGCATGCCGGACTTGGCCAGCTTGGCGGTGCTCAAGCCGCGCGTTTTCATGCGCTGCATCAGGGGCTCGGGCAGTAGCGCCACGCCCAGGCCCGCCGAAGCCATTGCCACCAGGAAGTCCCAGTGCGCGCTCTGGGCCGCGATGCCGGGCTGGAAACCGGCATCGGCAAACGCCTGCCGCAAGCGCCGGGTCATGGCGAAGTCGTCCGTGGGTATCAAGAGGCGGGCGTCGCGCAGGGCGGAGAGCGGCAGCGAGGTCTTGCCGGCCCAGGGCGCGTCGGGCGGGCCGATCACCCAGATCGGGTAGCTGCCGAAGGGCTGGGCGGCCAGGCCGCCGTCCGGCGCGATCGGCAGTATGGTCGCGCCCACTTCCAGTTCCCCGCTCGCCACCAGTCCTTCCACGGCCTGGCCGGTGCCTTCGCGCAGGGTCAGGTGTATGCCCGGATGCAGTTCACGGAAGCGCTTGACCACCGGCGTGAACAGCAGGTTGATCATGGGCGGGATGCCGACTTCCAGCGCGCCCCGGCGCAGGTCCGCGGTCTGGCGCAGTTCTTCCGATAGTTGGCGCATCGTTTCCAGCACCTGCAGGCCGCGCTGGTACATGACCCGGCCGGTATCGGTGGGACGGGCTGTGTGGCCGTCGCGGATCAAGAGCGGCGTGCCGGCCTCTTCTTCCAGCTGGCGGATCATCTTGCTCACCGTCGACTGCGTCACGAACAGCGTCTTGGCAGCCTGCGTGAAGCTGGCGTGCCTGACGGTTTCGACGAAGTACCGCAATGCGCGCACGTCCATGGACCGGAATTCCCTCGCGCGTTGCGCGCAAAACATTCAAACGATGAAAAAAGCGACTTGTTTGGATGATTTTAAGTCATTACGAGATTTGAGCCGGCCTTCCTATACTGCGGAAAATTCGTTCCCGGGCCGCCTCGAGTCGGCCCTGGAGCCTTGGGAAACGCCGCGTCAGACGGCGCCTGGGCGCATGGCGGCAATGCCGCGCCCCGCCGCACGTAGGCCCTTGAATCTGGAGACACCATGCATCTCGACCGTATCCGCCACCCTGGGCTGCGCGCCAAGATCACTTCCGCCGATCAGGCGGCTTCGCTGGTACAGGACGGCATGACCGTCGGAATGAGCGGCTTCACCCGCGCGGGCGACTGTAAATCGGTGCCGGCGGCGCTGGCGGCCCGCGCCGAGCGCGAACCGTTCTCCATCACCCTGATCACCGGCGCGTCGCTGGGCCATGACACGGACAAGATGCTGGCGCAGGCCAATGCGCTGGCGCGCCGCATGCCGTTCCAGGTCGACACCACCCTGCGCCGCAAGATCAACCAGGGTGAAATCGCCTTCATCGACCAGCACCTGTCCGAAACCGTCGAGCAGTTGCGCGCAGGCCATATCGGCCCCATCAACGTGGCCATCATCGAGGCCGCCGCCATCACCGAGACCGGCGCCATCGTGCCGACCATGTCGGTGGGCAACTCCGCCTCCTTTGCGCAGCAGGCGGACGTCATCATCATCGAGCTGAACATGGGCGTGCCCGCCGCCATCGAGGGTCTGCACGATATCTACGTGCCCGAAGCCCGCCCGGCGCGTCAGCCCATCGGCCTGGTTTCTCCCGACCAGCGCATCGGCCAGTCCTGCATTGAAGTGGACCCGGCCAAGATCGCCGCCATCGTCATCACGCAAGAGCCGGACAGCCCGTCCAATGCCTTGCCGCCCGACGAGGAAACCAATGCCATCGCCGGCCACATCAATGATTTCCTGCGCCGCGAGGTCGACGCCGGTCGCCTGACTAACGAGCTGCTGCCCTTGCAGGCGGGCATCGGCACCATCGCCAACGCGGTGCTGCACGGCTTCGAGTCGTCCAGCTTCGAGAACCTGACGATGTACTCGGAAGTGCTGCAGGACAGCGCTATCGAACTGCTGGACCAGGGCAAGCTTGCATTCGCGTCGGCCTCTTCGATCACGGTGTCCAAGCCCGTGTACGAAAAGATCCTGGCCAACATGGAGCACTACCGCGAGCGCATCGTGCTGCGCCCGCAAGAGATCAGCAACGCGCCCGAGATCGTGCGCCGTCTGGGCATCATCGCCATCAACACGGCGCTGGAGTTCGACATCTACGGCAACGTCAATTCCACGCACGTGGGCGGCACCCACATGATGAACGGTATTGGCGGTTCGGGCGACTTCGCGCGCAACGCGCACCTCGCGATCTTCGTGTCCAAGTCCATGGCCAAGAACGGCGACATCTCCAGCGTGGTGCCCATGGTGTCTCACGTCGACCACACCGAGCATGACGTGGACGTGCTGGTCACGGAATGCGGCCTGGCGGATCTGCGCGGCCTGGCGCCGCGTGAACGCGCGCGCGCGGTCATCCAGAACTGCGTGCATCCGTCCTACCGCGACGCCCTGCAGGACTATTTCGACCGAGCCTGCGAGCGTGGCGGCCAGACGCCGCATCTGCTCGAAGAAGCGTTTTCCTGGCACCAGCGTTTCAATGAAACCGATACGATGCGGCCAGCCAGCCCGGCTGCGCGCAAGGTGGCCTGAGGCCCGCCGCAAAGTGTGACTGCCGCCGCCGCGGCGCCTGCCGGTGTTTGCGTGCGTAGCGCATCCCGGCTTGCGGACCGTGGTTTCCGCTGGCGCCGCGATTTGGTAGAGGTAAAGCAGCGGAGGCTGCTTTACCTTTTTTTTGCCTGGCCTTTCTTGCCGGGGCCGGACTTGGGGGCGCTCAGGTTTTCGCGCGACATCTCCAGCTCGTCGCGCAGCCACTGCTTCAGTTCCACCAGCGGCGCCCAGTCGCGCAGGCTGGGCCGGTAGACCAGGTGATAGGTCTGCGCCTGTTCGTACTCGATGCTGATCGGGGAAATCTGCACCAGCCGGCCCGAGCACAGCGCGTCCGCGGCCAGCAGTTGGCGTCCCAGCGTGATGCCCAGGCCCTGCTCGGCGGCCTGCATCATCATGCCGGCATCGTTGAAGGAGGCCACCGGCGTGATGGGCGTGTCCAGCCCTGCGGCGCTGAACCAGGTTTGCCAGAGCTCGCGCTCGCCCAGCAACGGTTGGCGCGCGAGCGTCTGCGGCGAATGATCGGGGAGCGCCGCCGCGGTTTCCGGCGATGCCAGGACGATCAGGGGCAGGGGCGTGTCGAACAAGGTCTCCGATTCCACACCCGGCCAGGGGCCGCGCCCAAAACGCAGCGCGGCATGAAAACCGTCGCGCAGCAGATCCACCACTTGCTGCGAGGTCTCGATTTCCAGCGTCAGGCCCGGATTGCGCTCGCGCCACCGCGCCATGCGCGGCAACAGCCAGCGTTGCGCGAAAGAAGGCAGCACCGACACACGCAAGCGTTGTTCACTGCCCGAGGCCGCGGCCGACGCTGCCATCGTCCCTTCGTCCAGTAGCGCCATGGCGCCCTGCACACTGCACAAGAGCGCGGCGCCAGCCGAATTCAGGACGATGCCCCGCCCGCTGCGCTCGAACAGGGGAAAGCCCAGTTGGGTTTCGAGCACCTTGATCTGCTGGCTGACGGCGCTGTGGGTCAGATGCAGCCTTTCGGCGGCCGCGCGCAGGTTCTGCAATTCGGCCACGGCGCGGAAGGCGGGGAGGGTGCTGAGCGGCAGGCGCATGGAGAGGACCCAGTAAGAGATTGGTCATCATAGCTTACCGATACCCCCAAAACAATTCGATTTTCAGCCGAGTATTGGGCGACTACGCTTACCAAAGTGCATAAACACCTGGAGCCCATCATGTCCGCACAGCTTTGCACCCCGTCTTCTTCCGCCCTGGCCGCCATTTCCAGGGATCGTCAGCAGTCCGCCGCCCAGCCCGTCACGGCGCCGTCCGCCGAATTGGCAGCGCCCCGCGTGGGATTCATCGCGAGGCTTGCGGCCGCCTATCGCAAGCGCCGCAATGAAGCGCGCCTGCGTCATCTGGCTGCCGATCTGGATGAGCACATGCTGCAGGATCTGGGCGCACCCAGATGGCTGATGAACGAAGCCGCAGTCAAGCGCGACCTGGCGCGCTTGCGCGACGCGGACTACCTGCGCTGGTAGCCGGGGCCTTTTGCCCCTGATGGGCGCCCCACCCGGCGTTATTGTCTACTCCCCCCGCGGCCCCGCCTTCTATATATAGAAGGCGGGGCCGCGCGCTTGCCAGGGAGATGACCTGTCTTCCAGCTATATATAGCCTAGCGGGTGGTGCAAGAGCGGCGCCGCTAGCGGGGCGCTGCAGATCGCGGAGACATCTGGAACAAATATTTGGCTGCACGGCATGACGCGCAGAAAACTTGTGCTATAGTCTCGCTCTTTCGCAGTTCGGACGGTTTTGAACCGCGAAGCCAAGCAAGCACAACAGGTCGGGCAAGAGGATTCGAGCCAGGTCTGCCGCAAAGCAGTCAGAAATGAATGCCCCGCGGTTATTGCAAGGATTGCAGCAAGTTAGGCAAAAGCCAGTTGCACAATCTGCAAAAATCGTGTTATAGTCTTGGGCTTGGCAGTTGCCGAAAAATTAGGGTTAACCCTGATATTTCGATAGCTGCTAAGAGAGGCGGACCTGAAGAGGTCGCAAGCAAGAAAGCGAAACGCAGTATGTGACGCCGACTTGACAAGCGGAAAAAACTTCTTCATAATCTCGTTTCTCTGCTGCAAACAACGCGGCGCCAGCGAAAGCGGCGTAGCGAAGCGAGCAGGCAGTAAGTAGTACAGAATTTGGCAGTACCGCTCTTTAACAATTAAACAACCGATAAGTGTGGGCGCTTGATGCGAGTGCATAGTGACTTCGGTCACAAGCACAATGAAATCAAGTGCTCACTAGAAGTGAAGTACCTTAGATGTCAAGTCTAAGCACATACCTCACTTCCTTTGAGTAGC